>BEHW01000147.1 GCA_002898675.1 bacterium HR20 | reverse complement strand
TTCGAAGAGCCAGAAGACTTGGCATTTCTGCAGTTAGATATGCCGCTGCGCGGATTTGATCTGGCGCAGGAAGGTGGCACACGCTATGTCTTGGTCAATGCGGAGTGGCGATTCCCGATCTTCTACGCTCTTGCGGGCGGACCGCTGCCCATCTCGATTGGAGGAATTATGGGCGCTCTTTTCCTCGATGCTGGCACAGCATGGAGTGGTTCAGAGACAATAGCACTGCGTCCACCAACTACAGTCTATGACATCACCGGCGCGAAGTACCGGATTTATTCCCCAGGCACGATTATGCTCAGTACAGGTCTTGGCTTTCGAACTGTGTTGCTCGGCTACCCATTCAAGGTTGACGTAGCATGGCGGTACGACGGGCAGTCGTGGTCTGAACCGACATGGCTGTTCTCGCTTGGTCTAGACTTCTGAGATGTTTTGTTCGGGGATCCCCATAGTTTCGCATCTTGTGTTGGACAACTTCACGAACCCAGGATGATTGTTGCGCTCACAGGTGCCAGTGGCTTTGTTGGGAGTCACATTGCCGATGAGCTCTGCCGTCGTGGGCATACGGTACGATGCTTACTCCGCCCCACAAGTGATGATCGCTGGCTACGGAAAAAACCATACGAACTGCGTCGCTGCTCATTCGATGATGCTGGCTCCATTGCTGAAGCAATCGGTAATGCAAGTGCGGTCATCCATACTGCAGGGGTGATTGCAGCTCGCTCGATGGAAGAGTTCATGGAAGGAAATCGCGGCGTTACCGAGCGCATGCTTGCGGCGACAGGCAAAGTAGCAACCTCTGGTTTCCAACGCTTTGTGCACATTAGCAGCCTTGCGGTATGCGGCCCGGCGCCATCGCTCGATCAGCCGCTGACGGAGGATTCCCCTTTGCACCCTATTACACCGTATGGCATAAGCAAGAAGGCAGCCGAGGAAGCTGTCCATGCTTGGCATGAACGATTGCCAATCACGATCATTCGCCCGCCAGCAGTGTACGGTGAGCGTGACCAAGCAACGTTACCTTTCTTCCAAGCAATTCGGCGTGGAGTGATACCGCTCATTGGATTTTCGAGCAAGTGGGTTAGTCTGGTGCACATCCGCGACCTGGCACGCGGGATCGTGGATGCGCTCGAGTCGAATGCGACGGTTGGAAAGACGTATTTTGTCTCAAGCGAAGAGTTCTACACCTGGAAGCAAATTGGCACAACTGCAGCCGCAGTCATGGGAAGCAGGGCAATTCCCGTCGTGATACCGCATGCACTTGTGCTTACAATTGCGGCGCTCTCTGGCTGGATTGGACACCTACAGGGCAACGCACCGGTGCTCGACTACCACAAGGGCAGAGACATCATCCAGCGCTATTGGATCTGCTCTCCCGAACGTGCCCGCACAGACTTTGGCTACCGCCAGGAACTCTCGCTCGAACGCGGCATCGCAGAAACGATTGAGTGGTACACTGAACACGGATGGCTCCGGAAGTAGGTACAGCAAATGAACCTGGGATAATAGCAACGTGCGATATTTGCACACTCAGCTCCTTGTGGAACTCTCTATGCCACGTTCTTCCCTGTTTGTGCTCATTGCTTGCTTCTACGTTGTCCTTGCTTCCAACGCGCAGGGACAGCTTCTGCAGGACACTCGTCATGAACTCTTGGGAGTGAGCCTTCGCGGGCTATGGAGTGCAACGGACCACACCCCATCGTTTAGCGCACTGCCAGGCACTGTTGATTGCGGTACGTACACCACTGGCAGCGGCTCTGCACTCGGCGCTGCACTTACGCTCGAATATCCCCTGCCCGAGCGATTCCACATTGGTCTGGGTGCGACGTTCATTTCGCGCGGTGGTCGTCTGCGCACACCGAACGATCGCGAGCCAGCATTCGATAGCACAACGGGGCAGGTCGTCGATGTCGTTACGGAGAATGCGCTCGATGTCCGGCTCGACTACCTCGAACTCGCACCGACACTCTGGTGGGCACCACTGACACTTGGACGCTCAACGATTCGGCTCGATGCAGGTGTGCGGTTTGGTATTCCGCTCCGAGCGGAAATGCAGCAAACACGGCACATCGTATCACCAGACAATGCGGTATTTACCAGCAACCAACAACGCACAATAAACTGGACGGGCGGCTTTCAGCCGATGAGTCAACTTCGCAGGCCGACGGTCGGTGCACACATAGGCATCGAGCACCTTCTACCGATTGGATCGCGCCTGCATTTCGTCCAGCAACTCGCCTATGACTACGTGTTCACCTCGCCTGTCGCAGATGTTCGCTGGACGATGCAGGCCATTCGCCTTGAGCTGGGTGTACGCATGTCCTTGGAACGCTCACCTGAGCAAATCGAAGAACCCGCGCCACCGCCTCCACCACTGCCTGGTGTGCCGGATACACCGCACGTGGTTACTGCGATTCCACCTCTGGAAGCGCCGCGACTACACCTGGCGATCGACTCGTTCGACGGCCATATCGAGGAAGGAACCGAACTCGTTGCAACGCCACCACTGGTCAATGCTGTGTTTTTCGATGCTGGATCAGCGGTAATTCCTCGTCGTTATGTTTTGCGCTCAGCCGATAGCATCGCCACTGACGATCCGGTCGTCGCGCATCGAAATATCCTGCTGGTCATCGCAGACATCCTCCGGCGAAACCCC
>BEHW01000146.1 GCA_002898675.1 bacterium HR20 | reverse complement strand
GCCATCAAAATTGCGGTCTTCTTGAACCGACCTTTCGTCGCACCCACCCGGACATGGAAGTGTGATAATTGTCGGAGGTCGGCAGTTGTTCTCGTTTTGGAAAATTGCCTTCGCACCTGTCTCGCCAGCCCGAGATGCTACGACGGACGCAAGAACAAGCGCAGCAACACACAGTTTACGCATGATAGCGCCTCCAAATAGCAGTGAAACATTCTGATTTTCCCGCCTCTCCGTGCTGGTGCGGCTGGCAGCCGGCTCCATGACACTCACACAATCAGCCAGCGCCGCACAGTCTGGCTGTTGCGTTCGTACATGCAACCCTGCCACAGCACGAAGATAGCGGCAATTTGCCACACTCGGTTCGTTTGCCAACTTGAGCGCACAAATGGTTGCGCGCTTCCATTCTCCATGTACTCGAAATCGGCAATTTGTGACATGCAGCCGAAAAAATTTTTTGTCCCCCTGGAAGAAGCTGTAAGTAGCTCAACATGCGGAGTGTATTTTCGCCTTGCGAATGGTATGTTGGAGTGCCAAGTCATGTTTGACGACAACTGCACAACCAGACGGTGGGACGCGCTTTACCGCCTGATGATGTCTTCTGAATGCTACCAGAAGATCTACAGCGCCGTCCACAGCGTATGGCGGTCATTCTGGTCCCGCATACTCCCCGAAGATTGGGTTCGAATTGGCGTCTACGTCGGGATCGAGAATGCAACACACAGGATGGCACAAGACACCACAATCGAATGCCCGCACGAGTGCTGCATGCATGACTTTGCGCAGTGCCCCAACGTTTCCTGCCCCCTTTTGCAGTTCCTCGCTTCCGAATGCATCAAGGCAGCACGCTCATATCTGTCAAATCAAGTAACACCTCACTACCGACGAGTTCACTACGAGACGGGCTTCCATGCTGAACTGACAAGCTTGCCAAACGCTGAAGTTGCCACGGACATCCTCTTGATCTCTGAAGCGCTCGGCAAGCTTTCAACATGCGATCAGTACATCCTGCGAGAGTACTGCAGCGGCAAAAGCTTTGCCGAAATAGCAGTGCATGTCGGAATGAAGGTTGACGCTGTCCGCCAACGCTACTATCGCGCAATCGCAAAACTCCGGAAAATGCTTGGAGTTTCCGCCCCCCCCGCAAGGGCAGATCTGATGAAACTCCGCCCTGATGTCGCCAAGTGAAAGGTACCCTGCAGCAGCTACAGTGCACCAGTGCTTCGCATGCGGAACTACCGCACTTCTGAGCGGAGGGCAAGCTGCTGCAGATCGCTGAGCGTAAGCCGCCGCCCACCGATGAACCGTTTGTGGTAGTACGTGCTCTCCAGCGAGGAAATTGTTACCCCATACCGTGAGCTGGCGTGCGCAAAGAGTCTATCACCCAAGTAAATCCCCACGTGCGATACCCACGCATGGCTGCGGGTGTGGAAGAACACAAGGTCGCCGAACTGAAGGTCTTCGATGTGCTGCACTTGTTGTCCGTAGGCATATTGTTCCTGCGCTGTTCTGGGAAGGAGCGCAGCTGCGCACGTGCGGAAGAGTGTTTGAATGAATGCTGAGCAATCGATACCATCGGCGCTACTACCGCCGAAGCGATAGGGTCTGCCAAGCCAATCCATGATGAATTCCATCACTTGACGCTGGGAAAGCCCGGAGGGTGGTTGTTCGCCGTCCACGTATGCCATCCAGAGCGTGCGAATTGTTGCGATGTCAACGGGGACATCGTCTTCGCGGGCGACCTCGTCGGCATCGTCGCCATCGAGGATTTGCCCCTCGTGGAGTCCAGCAAGAGTTTGCAGCGTCGGCGATGCCTGCGACGAAAGTAGCTCGAGTGCAAGTTGCTTGCCCTGAGTATTTCGCTGCAACCGTGCCGATGCACGGCGTTTTGCTCCTTTTTTCTTGGTGCTGTGTCCAGCGATCGCTGGTTCGGTCATCCACAGCACAGTCAGAGCAATGGTAATCCAAAACCACAATGTAGCTCGCATACGCAAGCCCTCCGATCGAAACGGTGAAACATACGCTGTTCTTGGTCGCGACCAGCGCTGGGCTTGGTCACGTGTTACCGGCTCACCGCGCCATCGCCTGCTCGACAAGCAGTGACGCTACGGCAGCCGTAACAACAGGTGGTCAGTGGCTCGGTGCGATGCGGACGCGCTCGAGTACTAACCGATCGAGAGGGTCAACGGTCAACCCTTCGACTGCTGCATGCACCATGCGGACAATGCGACCGTGGAAGAGGAAAATCCACGGTGCGTCCCCGACGACCTGTCGCTCGAGCAGTCCGAAGAGCTGGGAGCGCTGCGCTGGGTCAGCAGCAGCGATTGCTTGCCGGTAGAGGTCGTCAGCGGTCGCGTTGCGGTAGCGCGTGGTGTTCGGTCCGCGTGGTGCAATATTGGCACTATGGAAAAGAGCAAAGAAATTTTCCGCGTCGGGGTAGTCCGCAATCCAGCTTGTTCGCCAGAGCGCGATTTCGCCGTTGCGGACCATCGAGAGCAGCCGGGGGAAATCCACCTGCTGCAGCTCGACACGGACGCCGAGTTCTGCCCATTGTTCCTGGACAGCCTCGGCAATTGACAGTGTTCGCGAGCTTGTGCTAATGACCAGTCGAAGCAACGGTAACCCCTGGCCCTCAGGATAGCCAGCTTGTGCCAAGAGCATCCGTGC
>BEHW01000145.1 GCA_002898675.1 bacterium HR20 | reverse complement strand
GCAGTTCTCCGCAAGCTTCTCGTAGCCGCGGTGCAGATATCCAAGTTCTGGGACACACTTGATGACCGTTTCCCCATCGAGACGGAGCAACACGCGCAGAACACCGTGCGTGGCTGGGTGCTGCGGGCCCATGTTGAGCACCATGTCGTTTTCGAGCGGGTCCTCGAACAGGACCGTCGTATCACGGTCGAGGAGCTCTTTGTAAATTTTCTCCTGTCGAAGCTTTCGGACTCGCTCGAGCGTCGCAAGCGGTCCGAGTTGGATAACGTCGCTCATCTTGATCGTCCACACGTAGTGACACAGCGAAAATACGGCTTCATCCAAGCCAAGACGCACCTGGACAAACAGCGCAATTGCTGCCGTAGTTTCGCACAGAAATTCACTCGCAACAGCAATGACGATTTTTTCCCCTGCGATTGAGCGCGCGATCGAGGCGCTCAGCTCGCTCCCGACAATCGGCAGAAAATCTGCTCAGCGGCTGGTGTTCCATCTTCTCCGCCAGCCGAATGAGCAGGTTCAACACCTGGCCGACGCGCTGGTTGCCCTCAAAGCGTCGGTGCGCTACTGCTCGATGTGCTTTACGTTCACCGAACAAGACCCGTGCACGATCTGCACCTCACCGAACCGTGAGCGCGAGATACTTTGCGTCGTTGAGCAACCGAGCGATGTCTTTGCCATTGAGCGCACAGGTGAATACCGCGGACTCTACCATGTCCTCCATGGCTCGCTCGACCCGCTGCGCGGTGTCGGTGTCGAGCAGCTCAAAATCGAGCCGCTCATCGAGCGGGTGCGGCATGGTGGCATTGCGGAAGTGATTTTCGCGCTCAACCCGACCGTCGAAGGCGAAGTGACAACGCACTACTTGACCAAAGCGCTCCAACCCTTCGGTGTACGCCTGACGCGCATCGCGCGCGGCGTGCCAGTGGGTATGGATCTTGAATTCGCCGACGAAGCAACGCTCTCCCGTGCACTGGCAGGACGAAGCAATGTTCAGTAAACGATCGCTCGCTGCACTTCTGTGTGCAGTGGTCATTCCTGGCTGCGACGCATTCCAAACCCGGACGCCTGAGCCGCCCGGAAGCGCAACGACGCAGTTCGATCAGCCGACAAGCGAACTTGTCGTCGTCAGCAACCTCCAGAGTGCACTCAAGCAGAAGAATACCGAAGCATTTCTCCTCTGCCTTGCCGACACAACGCAAGGCTTTGCAGCATGGCAACAGTACCGCTTCGAACCTTCGGCAGAGGCAGGCGCTCGCTTCAGCGAGAAATTCGCTGCGTGGTCTCGCCTCGATGAGCGGCAAGCGCTGCTGGCGCTCTTTAGCCGACTCGGTACCGATCAAGCACCAATCCTTACGTTGAGCGATGCGCACTTCGACGTTCGCTTGCCTGATTCAGCCGTCTATGTGGCAACCTATACGCTGGAGCTTCCCATCGCACTGCCATCGGTGCCGACCCGCGTTGCAGGGACGCTCCGCTGGACGATCGTCCCCAATCGCTTCGGGCTGTGGGCAATCGCGCGCTGGCGCGATGCGCCCTCTCCCGCAAGCGATACGATTCCGGATACGTGGAGTACGCTCAAAGCACTCTTGGTGAATTGATGCAACCACGTGCGATCATTGTTGCCGTCATCGTGAGCTTCGGGGTGGGTTGCACCAATCCCTTTGCACCTCGACTGCTTGACCAGCCGATCACCGGCGGTGGCTTGAGCGATCAACGCACACCCGATGGCGTCTTTCAAAACTTCCGAATTGCCTACCAAACCAAAGACACCCTCACCTACGGCAAACTTCTGGCACCATCGTTTACGTTCCTCTACCGCAACTACGATCGCGGCGTAGATCTCTCGTGGGGACGCGACGAAGAGATGATCGCAACAAGCGGGCTGTTTCAGGCAGCCCAGAGCCTCGACCTTGTGTGGAGCGACGTTGCAGTCTCCGCAGGCGATTCGCTCACCTACGACATCGCACGCGGCTTTGTGCTGACGATTACGTTTTCGCCGACGGACATTGTCCGCGTGCAAGGTCGCGTCAACCTGCGCTTGGTCCGTGTGCGGAGCGATGATCCCTGGCAAATTGCCGTCTGGCGGGATGAATCGAACTACTGAGTTTTCGCCGTTTGCGGGGGAACGTGCGCCATGAAATCCTGCACAAAGCGCGGATAGTACTGTGCTAAAAGCTCCTCGATGCGGTCAGGACTTTGCGATCGGAGGATGAGCCCGGCATAGTGCCGCTTTCGCTGGACCCAGCAGATTTCCGGATCGGTGTATGCGCTCATATCGGGCCATTCTTGGCGAGCAAGCGTGAAGATTGCTCCGCCGTAGTATCGCTCCGGCTTCGGTGGCGCGTACTCGTCGTCATCGCGCAGCTCCAGACGCGCCCACTCGTGCCAGAGGCAAATGCCCGTTGCATGCCAGATGACGTCGGGGATGCGCGCTCCGCCGACACGCGCACCTGCTTCGAGGAAGTAGAACTGCCCATCGCTGCGGCTGCGGATGTACTCGATGTGCGTGATGCCCTGCTTGAGCCCGAACGCTTTGATGATTTGGGCGTTCATTTTTTTGAGTTCGCGTTCTTCCTCGCTGCCTCGCCGGACCATCCGCGTGGTGAAAATACCGCCGTGGGTATTCAGATCGAGCATCGGCAGACCATAGCGGGAGACTACCGCGAAGACTGGTTTGTACTTCCACACGATCGAGTCCACATGGTAAACGTCGCCGGCGATGTACTGCTCCAGGAGGTATGACGACTGCTTATCTCCGAGCTGCTCGAGGCATTCCCAGACTTCGCTGGGGT
>BEHW01000144.1 GCA_002898675.1 bacterium HR20 | reverse complement strand
GGCACTGACGGCGTCGCGTGGATGCTTGCCGATGCAGCCAGTGCCACCAGTCCGATCCTCTTCGGTGCACCGTCGTGCGTGCCAGCAACTTCGTTCGAAACCGCGGGTGCGGTACTCGATGCAGAGGCTGTCGCATCGCTGCTTGCTGATGAGCGCATCGGATACCTTTCGGAGGTGATGAACTATCCTGCCGTGCTCGCTGGCGACCCCGAGGTGATGGCAAAAATTGCTGCAGCGCAGGCAGTAGCAAAGCCGATTGATGGGCATGCTCCAGGCTTGCGAGGATCGGCGGCTGCCCGCTATGCCAGCGCCTGCATTCAAACAGACCACGAATGCACCAGTCTCGAGGAAGCGCTCGACAAAATCGCTGCCGGAATGCACATCCTCATCCGCGAAGGCTCGGCAGCCAAAAACTATGCGGCGCTCCATCCACTGCTGGAGCGTTATCCCGAACGTGTGATGTTCTGCACTGACGATCTCCACCCCGATGAACTGGCAACTGGACACATCAACCGCATCGTCGCACGCGCTGTCCGGGAAGGCTATAACCTATTCGATGTCCTCAGAGCCGCATCGCTCAACCCTGCACTCCACTATCGTCTCCCCATCGGATTGCTGCGTCCAGGTGATCGCGCAGACTTTCTCGTTGTTGATTCGCTCGAGTCATTCCAGGTTATCGAGACATACGTTGCAGGGCACTGCGTTGCGCGGGAAGGTGTGCTGCTCCATCAATGGTCCCCGTGCAGCACACCCAACCGATGGGATGCCGCCACGGTAACCGCTGAGGATTTCCGCCTCCCAGCACGAAGTGAGCGTATCCACGTCATCGGCGCGCGCGATGGCCAACTGGTGACCGATCATCTTGTGCTCGATGCGCCACGTCGCGATGGGTTCTACATCCCCGACCCCACACACGACATTGCAATGATCGCCGTGGTCAACCGCTACAAGCCTGCACCGCCTGCAATTGGGTTCATCCGCGGATTTGGTCTCAGACGTGGGGCGCTCGCCTCGAGTGTCGCGCATGACTCGCATAACATCGTTGCCGTCGGCGCAAGTGTCGAGGAACTTGCTACGGCAATCAATGCACTGGTCGCATGCGGCGGCGGACTTACAGTCGCCGAGGGTGACACCTGCCAGGTTCTTCCTCTCCCCGTTGCGGGGTTGATGAGCGATCACCAAGGGTACGAGGTTGCACAGCAGTACCGTGCACTCGACGCCCGTGCAAAAGAGCTTGGCTCGATGCTTCGAGCACCACTGATGACGCTGTCGTTTATGGCGCTGCTGGTCATTCCCGCACTCAAGCTAAGCGATCGTGGACTCTTCGACGTCGAGCGGTTCGAGCTGATCCCGCTTGAGGCTCAGTAGCTCACCTGCAGTTGGAGCCAGATGGATTCACCCCGTGTTTGTTGGCTCTCGGTGGAAGCAAGGGTTTGGCGGCTTGTGTGCATATACTCGGCAGTCAGCTTCAGCGCTGAACTCACGTGCCACTCCGCTCCGGCTTCCCACTGGCCCAGATCGGTCATTGGCGCATCAGTCTGCGACTTGATCCCGCCGTGGAGCGTTTGCCATCGCGCAAACGGAACAATGCGGTAGCCCATCACGCTCGTGCGTGCATAGAGCGTTACATATCCACCTTCGATCCGGCCAGAGCGCACATATCCTCCGCCACCGTTCGAGGGAGGGACGTACCGCGGCGCAGTTCCCCAGAAGTACTCGGCAAGCACTCCAATTGGCGCTGGTGAAATGGCAAGCGTTGCAGCGTAGCGTTCGTCGCGCAGTGCGTTACTTTCCGCTTGAACGGTGCTGCTCGTCTGTGGCGTAAAACGACCGGTGAACGCTTGAAGTGCTGGCTCGATCACCATATCGCCAAGCTCAATCGGGTAGGTTGCCCGCGCTGACCAGTAGGGCGTATGGTTGAGTTTCGGGCGATTGAGTCCTTGGCCATTGTAGATGCCAATGCTGATGCAACCGTAATCTCCGGAGCCTTTGAAGCCATCGTGGGTGAGCCGCGCATAGATCGCGCGGGCTGTGGGCGGCGCCCACATAGCAAATACTCCAAGATCGCGTTGACCAGGAAGGGAGGCAGCATCGCCCACCTCTGCGCGCTCCATCGGCGGACGGAGCGAACTCGACTGCATGCTTTCGTAGCCAAAGGGTACTTTGCTGAGCCCAACGCGCATGCGGTAGGCATGGAGTGAATCGAGGAAGACATCGAAGTACGCATCGCGCAGTTGCAGGAGGTTGAGCGTGTTGCCACTTGATGCAGCAAAATCTGGCTGGATGTACATGAACACGTTGCTGGTGATAAAGCCCGAGAGAACGAGCCGACCCCGGCGAATCGAGAACCCGTTACTCTTCCACTCGGAGGGGACATCGAGAGAATGCACCTGCTCATAGCGAAGTTGGGTGTAGCCGCGCACCGTGAACCGTTCGTACCATGCTGATTGCGCAAATGCTCCACTTGCAATCAGCAGCAATGCTGCAACGCCCAGAGGAATTCGCATGGCAGATGGAAAGAGAACCAACACACACGATCGCAAAACTATCGTGCGCTCATGCAGCGACCGTGTTATCAACTCGTAACACTACCGCGGAGTTGATGGCTCGAGCGGTGTTTCGACGACGATCGTGACCGTTCGGCAGTAGGAACGTCCTTCTGGGAGCGAGTTATCGAAGAGCAACTGCGACGAACCAATCCCACGGGCTTCCTCGATCTGCGCCGACGGTAGAATCGCTTCGATCGTACGGCGGGTTTCGTCGGCCCGTGCCTGCGATAGTTGCAAGTTGTACGCAGCTTCGCCGAGGCGATCGGTCGTGCCAGTAATGCGGACGCGCGAACGCGGCGTGATCGCATCGGCCACAAAGTGCTGAACCAGCGCACGGTTTGTCGGGGATAGGTCCGCGCGGTCGAAATCGAAGACAACCAAGCTGAG
>BEHW01000143.1 GCA_002898675.1 bacterium HR20 | reverse complement strand
ATGTTGCCTGGGAGCAGCTACGGTACGATGTACTCTCGGAGGCGTTCCGTCTTCAGGCAGAATTGGCAATCGAGCAGGGGAATTTCGACAAAGCAGTGCGTCCCTATCGGCAAGCAATTGCGCAGTGTCCGGATGGGGCACAACGAGCGATTTGGCAAGTGGACATGGGGCTGTTGCTCTATCGCATCGGCAGATTCGATGCTGCTGAACGTGAATTAGCCATCGTTGAGCGGTACTCGCCGGATAACCTTCGGTTGTTTGAGTGTCGGTACTACCGCGCGCTCGCGCTGATGCGATTGGGCCGTTTTGCAGAGGCAGAGGAAATCCTTGACGAGCTTGAATCAGAACGCCGCTTCGATGGCTACATCAAGGAAGGGTACCTGACCGGTGCACGGATGGAACTCTACCGGCTCACTCAGCGCACGCGGGAGCTTGATTCGCTCGAGCGTGCTACCTCCCAGCAGACTGCAATGAGCGATGCATTGCTCGTGGCACATTTCGAACGCGGGTTGGAGTACTTCCGAGCAAAGGACTACGACAAAGCGATCAAGTACTTCGCGACGGCACGTGTGCGACGTTCGCCTGTCTTCGATGGTGCAAAGCGCTTGTTTGACCTTCTCAACATTCGGCAGCAGAAGCTTCAGCAGCTGGCGATGATGTCTGGGCCTTTCTCGACCGATAGTGCGCGACGTGTGCGTGCCTACGTGGCCTTCGAGCTTGGGCGAGCGCATCAAGAGCTTGGCAACCGCGATAGTGCAGCCAAGTGGTATCGGGTAGCAATCGAAGGTGCTCCAAGAAGTGATACACTCCGGGCGCAGTATCTCTACACCCTTGCGCGGCTGGAAGAAGCTTCCCAACCTGAGCTGGCAGACTCTCTCCTCATGACAGTCTTCGAAGAGTATCCCTTCACGGAGTACGGTCGAGAAGCCAAGCAGCAGCTGGGTTTTACCGATTATGCCATCCGCGATACGGCTGCCGACCTTCTTTCCAGCGGCGAGCATCTCCGGCGTGCGCATGAATACAGGCTTGCGCTCCAGCAGCTCGCCAGTCTTACGACAAAGTATCCAGCAAGTCGCCATGCACCGCGCGCGCTCTACTTGATGGGCTGGATTTGGGAAAATGATTTGCGTAACAACGATAGCGCGCTCTACTACTACACGCTCTTGGTTCGGAACTATCCCGCAAGCGACTACGCCAAGGATGTCTCGCGGAGCGTTGCTGCGGCGCTCGTCAAGCGCGAAGGTTCTGCGCCACCATGGTTGAAAGATGAGCAACCGAACAAACCGCAGCAACAGCCACTCCCAGCTCCGCATTCATCACCAGTGCCTGGTGTAACGGTGCCATCATTTCCTTCACGCGATCTGCAGCCGTCGGAGCAGCCAGCAATGCAGCCATCGGGGATGCCATCGCCAACAGCACTTCCGCATTCGCAGCAGGGTCAGCAGCCGTTTCCTGTTGCACCGTCACCTGAGCCGCCACCTGCGGAGCCATCGCCTGAGCCACCACCGAAACCCTGAGAAGGTGTTGCCTGCTCGTGTGTGCGTCGTTTGGCGAGAGCGTTGATCTGGCTCGATGCACGGGAAATCCCAATTCGAGCGATCAGCTCCAGTGCGCTCGTTGCATCGGCAATCATTTGTTCGACAAGTGGCTCCTGCGCTGGTGGAAACGGAGCAAGGACGTAGCGGACAAGTTCTCCCGGCCCAAAGTCGCGTCCGATCCCGCACCGCAGACGCCAAAAGCGCTCTGTGCCGAGTTCTTCGATGATCGAGGCAATGCCGTTGTGACCGCCGTCGGATCCTCCAAGCTTGAGATGGATGCGTCCGACGGGGAAGTTGAATTCATCCACGATAGCGATGAGTTGCTCAGGGGGCACGTTGTGGAGCGCAAGCAGCTTCCGCACTGCAACTCCAGAACGGTTCATGTACGTTGTTGGGAGCGCAACAAGCAATTCCTTCCGCGCGTAGCGGAGCGAGGCTTCCAGCCACGGACCACGCCCTGGCGTGAATGTGCCCTTGTGCTGTTGGACGAGCCGCTCTGCAACACGGTAGCCAATGTTATGCCGTGTTGCTGCGTACTCCGCACCAGGATTGCCCAGTCCGACGATAAGCCAATCAATACTCACGCTGGTTCCTTTGCAGTGGTGATTACAACGTCGAGAAGTGCGCGCAAGCGATGGTGCGCGCGACGGGAGGCATCGAGCACTTCTTCGTGCTGGAGTGGCTGAGTCCGAGGGCTGTCGCTGAGTGTGTTCGTGATGACGCTAATCGTCAGTGGCTCCATGCCAAGCTGAATGGCAGCCTGCACTTCGTGAACAGTGGACATCCCGATGCAATCGCCGATCAAACGATAGAAGCGCACCTCCGCCCGTGTTTCGTAGCTGGGGCCATGAACGGCGATGTACGTTCCCTCCGCAAATGCGATGGATTGCTGCCGCGCTCGATCGGTGCAGCGCTCGCGCCAACTGTTGGAGAGGGTGATTGCACTTGGCCTTTGCTGTACCAGCGCACGTCCAGTCATGTTGATCATTCCACTGGCAATGAGGAGTTCTCCTGTGCGTAGATCATGCCGAAGACCGCCTGCGGCATTGGTGAGAGCAATCTTTCTGACACCGAGCGTGTTCGCAAGAACGACAGGCACTGCAATCTGCGCAGGCGAAAATCCTTCGTAGAGGTGATACCGTCCTGCAAAGACAAGTGCAGTGCCACTACTGAATCGGACAATGAGAATTTCGCTCTGGTGGCCAGCAACGCTCGTCTGCGGGAGAATCGGCACGTCTGCATAGGGGATACGCTCTACCACGTCTTGTTCGAAGACTGGGGCAATTCCAGAGCCTGCGATGATAGCAACCGGCAGTGGCTCGGTGCAGCGCCGGGCAAGCAATTCCGCCGATCGCTCGAGCGTGCGACGGTCACACGTGATGGGGAACATTCGTTGTTGCATTGCTGTGCAATTTAGCGGTGCGTTCTTCTTGCTTTGTTTTCATGAGCAACCACGATGCAGCGTTCGATGTCG
>BEHW01000142.1 GCA_002898675.1 bacterium HR20 | reverse complement strand
AGGTAATCAGCGTCCTTGAGCAGCTCTCACAAGAGTGTGCCGAACCGACCAAGACCAATCCAGCCTACAACCTGGCAAAATCGCTCCACAACCGGCTGCCGGTGATCTATGGCGCCTATGAGCGAACCGATGCCGTTGCGCTGCGCTGGCGTGGGCAAATTCAAGAGAATGCAAAGCAGCTTGCGTTCTCCCACCTTCTACCGGAGATGAACCACAACGAAATCAACGGCTGGCAATTTCCCCCTGCAATCGTCAAACAGTGCGCTGCGATTTTGCTTCGCGATCCCGATGACCACCAGCGCGTCAGTCTCCGTTTCGATGCGCTCGCCCAAATCTTACGGAAAGCACGCGTTCGCCCAATTGTTGCCCTTGAAGGTCGCGGTCGGAGCCTCCTGGCGCGGATGGTGAGCTTGGTCTATCTCGGCGACTGGACGAGTTACTACCTTGCACTGCTCAACGGCACTGATCCAACGCCGGTTCCCGTCATCAGCCACTTGAAGCAGATCTTGGCCTCGTCGTAATGAGCACTCCCCGCATCGTTTTCTTCGGCACTCCAGAGATTGCCGTTCCAACGCTCGAGCGGCTCCACCTCGAGTGGGGTGTCTGCGCGGTCGTCACTGTTCCGGATGCACCCCAAGGCAGAGGGCGGAGCTTGCGTCCTTCGGCGGTCAAGCGTGCTGCGCTCGAGTTAGGGATTGCTCCGATTTTCGAGCCGACTTCTCTCCGCGATGCATCGTTTGCCACAGCGCTGTCGGCACTTGCGCCGGATATTTTCTGTGTGCTGGCCTTTCGCATACTCCCGCAATCGCTGCTTTCGATTCCACGCTTAGCGTTCAACGTTCATCCGAGCCTGCTCCCGAAATTTCGTGGTGCAGCTCCCATTGCGCATGCAATCATCGCCGGCGAGCGCGAAACGGGCGTCACGACGTTTGTCATGAGCAACCGCGTGGACGCTGGCGCCATCCTCCTGCAAGAGCGCTTGCCGATCCCAGAGGGTGCCACCGCTGGCGACTTAGCTACCCTGCTTGCACCGCTCTGTGCGGAGCTTGCCCACCGCACCATCAAGCACTGGATCGAGGGATCGCTCACGCCACTTCCTCAGGCAGAGGAGCTTGCAACCTCGGCGCCGAAGCTCCATGCAGAGCACGCGCAGATCGCCTGGGAACGCGATGCTCGCAGCATCCGGAATTTCATCCACGGCCATTCGCCCGAGCCTGGTGCATGGACGTTACTCGATGGTGGCGTTCGGCTCAAAATCTACCGCGCCGAAATCATCGAGGAACGTTCGACTGGCGCCACTGCCGGCGCCTGGCGCATGGAGGGCGAGCGTTGGATCGTCCAATGTGGGCGGGGCACACTCGGTTTAGTTGAAGTGCAGCTCCCTGGCAAACGCGTGATGACCGCCGCAGAGTTGCTTCGCGGCTGGCGCAGCGATCGGACCGGCACTTTTGCTCTCCCCATGCTCGCACCACAGCAATGAAGCCGTTGGCAGCATTCGTTCGGGAGCATCCGCGCTTTGTGGTTGCACATCGTGGCGCTTCGGCAGTTGCGCCGGAGAACACGCTCGCTGCGATCAACACTGCAATCGCCGCTGGCATCCCGATGGTTGAAGTGGACGTCCAGCTCACCAGCGATGGCCACGTCGTGCTCTTCCACGATCGAACTGTTGGGCGCACAACGAGCGGCCGCGGACGGATGCACCGCTTCCGCTACAGCGAGCTGAGCACACTCGACGCTGGCGAATGGTTCGATCCTACATACCGCGGCGAACGTGTCCCATTACTGGAAGAGGCGCTCCGACTCCTTCGCAGTGCGAAGACGTACGCAAGCATCGAGATCAAACCACCCGCCGAAGGGGAGAATCTCCCCACACGGCTTGAACGCATCGCTGCTGTCGTCGAGCAATGCCAGATGACCGAGCATGCGCTCTTCAGCTCGTTTCACCACGAGTCACTGCGCCTGCTGCGCCAGATTCTTCCCCGATGCCACACTGCTGCGATCAACATTCCTGGAGATCGGCGTGCACCGTCGGAGATTGCTCGCGCGGTCGGCTGCGAAGCGTTCGTCTGCTCGCTGCGAGAGTGCACGCGTTGGCGTGTCGAGGACGCACTCGCAGCAGGACTCTACGTCGGTGTCTATACGGTCAACACCGTCGCGCAGCTCGAGCGTGTGCTGCGGTATCCCGTCACCGCAATTGTGAGCAACAACCCTGCGGCAATCCAGCGCGAGCTTGCGATGCGCGCTACGGAATGAGGGTGCTTCCATGTGGTTAGCGAGGTTGCAAAGATTCCCAGCGGTCGAAAATCTCGCTGATGCGCTGGGCACCGTCGGTCAGCGCTGCGGGCCCAGGCTGCAGGATGATCGCCGAATGGATTTCGTACATGTGCCCGTTGGCAACCGCGGGCATCTGCTCCCAGCCAGGGCGCGTTCGGACACGTTCGGGTTTGAAGGCTTTGCCACACCATGAGGCAAGCATGATATCCGGCGATCGGCGCACAACCTCCATCGGATCGGCGACGATGCGCCGCTTGGCATCGGGGTACTGGCGATGCTCGGCAAAGACATCATCGCCGCCACAAAGTTCGATAAGCTCGCTCACCCAGCAGATACCAGTGATGATGGGGTCGTACCATTCCTCGAAGTACACGCGCGGACGGTGGCGGCGCTGCTCAGCACGCTGTCGGTGCCGCTCCAATCCCGCAATGAGCTGCTCGACGTAGCGTTCGGCTTCTGGGAGCTTCCCCACCAGCGCTCCAAGCCGCACAATCATGCTCAGAATCCCCTCGATCGTGCGATGGTTGAAGCAAACCACCTCGAATCCCTCCCGGACAAGCTGTTCAACAATCGGCGCCTGAAGGTCAGACCAGGCAAGGACAACATCCGGCTCGAGAGCGCGGATTTTCTCGATGTTCGCTTCCAGATAGGTGCTCACTTTCGGTTTTGTCTTCCGTGCCTCGGGCGGCCGCACAGTGAACCCTGAGATCCCGACGATGTATTCATCGGCGCCGAGGGCATAGAGGGTTTCGGTTGTCTCTTCGGTCAGGCAAACAATTCGG
>BEHW01000141.1 GCA_002898675.1 bacterium HR20 | reverse complement strand
TCGCTCCGTCGAACATGGCAAAGATCTGCTCGGCAAGAAGCGTTTTCCCAACGCCGGTGCGACTCTGCAGCAGCATGTGCTCGCCGGTCAAGAGGGCGCAGAATGCCTGCTCGATCACCTCATCACGTCCGACAACCCGCTGCCCGATGAACTGCGCTGCCTCTTTGAGTTTGAGCGCAATCTCCTCGACGGAAAGCGGAATCAGCTCGGTCTCCTGCATCGTTTGCTCAGTGCTGTCCGGCGGCGCCGATTGCATCCGATCTGTGGCCATAGGCATGCCCAAAACAAAACACTACCGAAAATACGACCACTGCTCGATGACTTCCCATACCAACGAGCACAATCACCCACTATGCTGCGACCAGGCGCGCCAGTTTTCGAACGATTGCATATTTCACCTCCCCAGCTTGCTGCGTCTATTTTTGCCTGCTCACACTGCTCAAGTCATGCCCAATGCCGCGTGCAGCGTTCGGTTCAACGTGGTACGACACCGCACTCGTCGTTGCGATTACTGCTGCACTCTACTCCTCCACTGCAGCGCCCGACCTTTACTACACCGACTGCGGTGAACTCGCTGGAGTCGCTGCAACACTCGGGGTGGCGCACCCAACAGGATACCCACTCTTTACGCTCATCGGGCACGGATGGGTGCAATTGCCGCTCCCTTGTTCTCCGATCGGCAAGCTCGGTGCGCTGATGGTCGTTCTGGGCGCAGCAGCGGCTGGTTTGATGCATCGCCTCATGCTACGGCTCTTGGGCGAGCTTCGATGGCTAGACGCACGCGGAATCCGAAGTGTTGCACTCTTGACAGCACTCCTGCTGGGAACTGCACGGACGCTCTGGACGCAATCGCTCAGCGTCGAAGTCCACGCGCTCCAGGTGGTGCTCATCGTCCATCTGCTCTACTGGCTCATCCGATGGGAGCAGACCCGCCTGCGTAGCGACCAACTCTGGGCGGCGTTTGCACTCGGTCTTTGCTTTACCAATCACCTTTCCAGCATCGTTCTGCTGCCTGGGACACTGCTCTTTGCCCTGATGGTCGGCAGTGGACGGTCGAGCGAGCGATTCCGGCAGCTGCTCCTCCCCGCAGGGATCACGCTCACGTGCGCTCTTGCATATGCCTACCTTCCGCTCCGCAGTGCGAGCGAACCGATCTTCAACTGGGGCGAGGTCCATCGCAGCCTGAGTAAGTTCCTCTACCACGTGCTCGGCAAACAGTACAGCATCTGGATGTTCAGTGGATCGGCACGCCAGCAGCTTGGGGTATTTGGGTCGCTCCTGTTGCCCAACGTTGCGGTGCCGTTTGCACTCGTCGGTATTTGGGCGCTCTGGAAACATTCCCGCGCGTTGGCATGGCTGCTGCTTTCGCTTGCTGGTGTGTGTGTTGGGTACGTGATCAACTACAGCATCCCCGACATCGAGCCATACTTTGCCACTGCCTTCATCGCTGGAGCCATCGCAGCTGGGATCGGAATCGCAGCACTGTGGCGGTTTCGGCTGATGCGGTACCTTGCGCTCGTGCTGCCGATCGTGTACACGCTGTGGAATTGGCGGGCGGTGGATTTGCGACATCACTGGCTGGTTCGCGAGTACGTTCGGCTTGTCGTCGAGCCACTTCCCCGCGGGAGCATTGTGCTTTCGCAGCAGTGGGACTACTTCTGCTCGGCATTTTGGTACATGCAGCAAGTCGAAGGCTATCGCCCCGACGTTGTGTTGATCGAAAAAGAGCTGCTCCGCCGGACGTGGTACCTCCATCAGCTTGCGCGCTGGTATGGCGAGCCAATTACGCGCTGTAGCACCGAGATTGCGGCTTATATGCCGCTGCTTGAAGAATTCGAGTCAGGGGAAATGCCAAAGGAACGCTACAGCATCATCCAGCGGGCATTTGTTGCGCTCCTGCGCGGGTTCATCGAACGGAATCCTGACCGCGCCGCATTCGCTACTCCGGAGGTGCTCGAAACAGAGCCAGACTTTGCGGCAACAGTCACCGCGCGTCCCTACGGTGCAACGTTGGCACTCAACACAGAACGGCACGATCTCCCACCGCCCCTTGTGTACGACGCTCGGCGCTTGCTCGAAAGCAGCAGTCGCTACCACAGCGAACGGCTCGACCGTGGGCTTGCAGCTCTTGCCTCGCAGGCATACGTCCGCACTGGCGACGCGCTGCTTGCGGCCGACAGCACAGCAGTCGAACAGGCACGCGCGTGCTACTACGTTGCACTCCAGCTCGATCAGAAAAGCGGTGCTGCGCTCGAGCGCCTCTCTCAACTCGGGAGAAGGTGACCGCAGCCTCAGCCTCCCCCAGATGTTTAGCCGATGAGCCTGGCTTTGCTGACTGCAACCGAGTTGCGGTGCCAGGCGCGTGTCCGTGCAGGAGTGTTACCGACCTCCGCTAATCGAGATACGCAGCTCGACTCCCACTTCGGTAACGCTGAATCCAGGATTCGATGCGCCCGTGGTGAATTCCCCGTTGTAGCGGAAGAATGCCGTGGCGGTAACCAAACGGCTCAACGTGTAACGCGCTCGCGGCTCGATGAGAATCGAGCGCCGGCCGTCAACTTCCGTTCCGTTTGTGCTTTGCTGCGGTTGACCGGGGCGCTCGCCGAGAAGGAACGTTCGCCGACTCGAGGCGCGGTACGACGTGATGAGCGAGAACTCGACATCGTTTTTCAGGTCAATGCCCAACAAGGGAAAACTGAACCCGCGGAGTGCGTAGTTCGCATTGAGTGCCAGCTCGTTTTGTACCTCTTCGGTCAGTGTCCGCGCTGAAACAGCGATACTGTAGTTGGTCCGTGTGTTGTAGCGCAGGTTTGCCGTCAGCAGCCCTTTGAGCTTCTTTTCATCGAAGGAGAAAATCGCCCCGACGAGCGGCTGGAACTGCATCTGCACTGTCTGTGCATTGACCACGCGGCCGTTGTCAGTAGTGTAGGCACTTTCGGTGTAGAGCGTCTGGTAGGCGTGCTCAAGCGTGATGCGCTGCGCAAACTGCTGGAGGATCCAGAATTTCTCGATGCCTTCCCACCGGAGCGACCAGTTGACCTGCGGCAGGTAGTGCTGCAGCACTCCCGGCAAAAACTCGAACGCCTGCAAGCCGCTGATGAATGCTGTGGTCATCGCGTTCTGCAGTGCGACCTGTTC
>BEHW01000140.1 GCA_002898675.1 bacterium HR20 | reverse complement strand
AGTCCTTCGCTATCCCGGTCAAGCCGACCGACGGGGTACACCCTTGGCGGAAAGCCGAATTCGGCAAGTGTTCGATGCGAAGGATGCTCCGGGGTAAATTGACTAAGCACACCGTAGGGCTTGTTAAAGGCGATAATCACCGCGCACGGTCAAGGGGTGACGACATACGCACGCAACGGACGAGGATGCTCACCTTCGATTTGACCGTGCGAGCCTGGAAGCGTCCTCGAGCAAGGTTGTTGTAGCACCGTGTATCCGGGCCAACACCCTCCAAACGAGCCATACGCCGATACATGCACCGATCCGAACACCAACGACGCAAGCCCCTCCTGCCACCGTACGAGCAAACGCGGGAATGGTTCGGACCAATGCACTCCACGCGCGAACGCACAATGATGCGCTTCCAGGGTGTGCGCTCCTTGTTAGCGCCGTGCAGAAGCTAAAGTTGAAACGCGCTCGCACAGCTTGAGCATTTGCTCTGCGGATTTGTCCCACGAGAAGCGCTGCGCCCAACGCACTGCTCCTTCCGAAAGCTGCTGCCGAAGAATGCTATCCTCGATGACCGCTGCAATTCGATCTGCAAGCATTTCGATGTTGCCAAACGGATAGAGCAAGCCGGACTGACCGGCAGCAACCGCATCACGCAGTCCTGGCACATCGGCAGCAATTACTGGGGTCCCACAGGCATTCGCTTCAATGGTCGTGATTCCCCATCCTTCCTTCATCGATGTATTGACCACGCACCAGCTGCGGCTGAGCAATTCGACTTTTTCCTGCTCGGTAACATGTCCCGTCCAGTGCACGCGGTGAGCAATCCCTCGGCGCTCTGCTCGACGCCGAAGCGCGGAGACGTAGTCACCGTCGCCGACAAAGTAGAGCTGCGCCGTAGGGAACCGCTCAGTAAGCAATGCGAATGCATCGAGAAGATGATCGGGGCATTTGTAGCGTTTGATCCGTCCGAAGTAGGTGATCATCGGCTCGGGGGATTTTTCCCGGACCTGCATGGGGAATGCGCGATGCTCGATGCCGTTATAGATCACTTCGACATGCTCTGGAGGAAAGCCACGCTCGATGAACTCCCTCCGTGTACTTTCAGAAACGACGGCGAAGAATTGGCGACGATACACAAGCGGCACAAGCTGCTCAGCGCAATAGACGTATGCACCACGCAATGGATCAACTTCCCGAAAAATCGAGCGCCCGAAAAAGTGATGACTGATGCACAGCAGCGGCTCCCGAACGTAGAGCGGCGTCCAGAATGGAATTTTGTTGAGATCATCAACGACGACATCAGGACGGACCCGCCGGCGGAGGCGCCGATACTCACCAGGAACAATGAAGTTGAACAGCGCGCGGCTTCCCCGCCGCACAACTTCGATGCCATCGCTGAGCACCTCTTCCGATGCAGAGCCAGGAAAGCTGCAACAGAGCAGCACAACACGATGCCCTCGACGAACAATGCGGGAGAAAATCTCGTGGAGGTGTGTTTCTGCTCCCCCGGCAAAGGGATTTGTACGATCCTGCCAATTGATGACAAGGATGGTCATTGACCTGCATGCTGTGATTATGGCACCAGCGAGCCTACTTTGCTGGTGCCGCCGGAGGAGTTGATTCTACCGGCGCTTCTGCTCCTTCGACACGGGGTCGCTCACTTGCACCATGCTCGGGAAGGAAGAGCTTGTTGACCGCATACGAAATCACCAGCAGTACTGCAGCGAGGACAATCGTCGTCTTGATGATGAAATCTGCCGCTCGCCGCATGCCCATCATCGTGCCAAATTGCCCACCCAATGCGCCTAGTCCCGTTGCTGCATCGCCTTTGCCTGGCTGAATGAGCACGACTGCGATGAGGAGAATGCTCACCAGCAACGCGAAAACCATCAGGAGTGTGTACATCGAACGCTTCCGTTTGGTGAAAAATCGTTGCAAATTTACGCTACATTTGCCATGACATTCGTCAGCTCTGCTCGTGATGGCTTCGCGTGAAATTGCACCAGAGCTTGTGCAGGCAGTTACGCAGCTGCCTTCCCGCCCAGGCGTGTACCTATTCAAGGATTCACGCGGAACGATCCTTTACGTCGGCAAAGCGAAAAATCTCCGTCAGCGGGTGCGGCAATACCTGGATAGTTCCCGCCATCATGATGCGAAAACTACCGCCCTGATGCGCAGAGCAACCGCTCTCGATTGGATCGTCACCGATACGGAGGTCGAAGCGCTCCTCCTCGAAAACAACCTCATCAAAGAGCACAAGCCGCGCTACAACATTTTGCTCAAAGACGACAAAACCTACCCATACATCCGCGTTACCAATGAGGAGTTTCCGCGGATTTTTCCAACACGCCGTGTCGTCCGAGATGGGAGCTTATACTTCGGTCCGTATGCAGATGTGCAATCCATGCATTTTCTGCTCAAGATGATTCGAATGCTCTTCCCGATCCGTAGTTGCTCGCTTCCGCTCGACCAAGAAAGCATCGCACGTGGCAAGTACAAAGTCTGCCTCGATTACCACATTGGCAAGTGCGAAGGACCATGCGCAGGACTTGTCTCAAGCGAGCACTACCGCCAACACATCGAGCAGGCGATCAACTTTCTCCGCGGTAAAACGAAGCTGATCGAGCAGCATCTTGAGCAGCAAATGTACTTGCTTGCCGAGCAGATGAAGTTCGAGCAGGCAGCTGAACTCCGCGACCGTCTCCAGAAGCTTCGCAGCTACGTTGCCAAACAGAAAGTTGTGACGACCGAACTCATTGACCGCGATATTCTCGGCGTTGCAGCGCGCGACGGCTACGCATGCGTTGTGATGCTCCTGACACGCGAAGGAAAAGTCATCGGCAAGCAACAGTGGATAGTTCCCACTGCCGAGAGCGACTTGGCCGAGATCGTCCGGACCGTGCTCGAACGTTGGTACTTGGAGACTGACGACATTCCCACGGAAATTTTACTCCCACTCGAACTCGGCGACCAGGCGGACTTCCTAGTACAATGGCTCGCCAGTGTTCGTGGCAAGCGTGTCGAGCTGGCCGTTCCGAAACTTGGGGATAAGCGTAAGCTCATCGCTCTTGCAACAGCGAACGCAGAGTACCAGCTCGGCGACTGGCTGCTCCACCGTGCAACGCGCGAGCACACAGTCCCCCGCAGTGTTGCTTCGTTGCAGCGCGACCTGCGGCTTCCCAAGCCACCACTTCGGATCGAGTGCTTCGATAACTCGCACATTCAGGGCAGCGAGTACGTCTCTTCGATGGTTGTCTTTGCAAATGGCAAACC
>BEHW01000139.1 GCA_002898675.1 bacterium HR20 | reverse complement strand
ACGATTCAGCCACCAGTTAGTCTCACTGAACCGACCGTTCCTCCTCTGCCGATTGTGATACCGCCGGGCGGCGAAGTGTAGCTCAAATAAATGTGTTTTGCACCTGCAAAGGACAGCACGTTCTCCAGTACCGTACGCTTCCGAAGCGGTGCTCCCGGTACCGGAGGAGATAAGCCATGGTCAGAGTGGAAAGGTCAATCAATTTCTCCAGGGCCAATCGTCATCGGAAACAACTGGGGCCGCGTTCGGCTTGGGACCACGAAAGTGCTCGATGGCCTCGTTCGCAACGACGGTCAAGATCAAGTGCAATGTACTGCTGTGTACCTGCCTGCCAACGAGCAGAATTTCCGCATTGTCGGTGCCGATCGTCAGCCACCGTTTACACTCTTCCCCAACGGTCAAGACGTCGTTCGCGTTCAGATCGCCTGCACACCCCAAGCGGAATTTGATCTGACAAGTCGCCTCCTGGGTGACTTCACTGGCGTCGGTACCCGGTCGGATGCCCTGACTGCCTTTGGCTACCTTGAGAAAATCCAAGCAACGGGGGCGATCTTCCGCACACCAATCCTGGTGGGAACAACGACCCAAAGCCAAGCCGGCAATACCGAACAATTTGTCACTATCACGAATACAAGCCAATCAGCAGACCTCCGCGTTTATTCCGTTGAGTTACTGCCGACGCGCGATCCCAATCAGAATCTTTACCCGGAGGACTTCCAGTTGCTCGATGTCCTCCAAGACGCCACACTTCCGATTGGTGCAGCGCCGCAGCTTTTGGCAGTTCAATTTCGCCCATCAGGGGCAGGAGAACGGAAAGCGCTTGTGCGTATCATCCACAACGCCGAGCCTCCCGTCCCCGAGCCGACCGGGCAAGCAGAGACGATCGTCGAGCTAATTGGCTATGGCTATACCGTCAACCAACCGACACTGGAAGGATACGATTTTGGCTCGGTTACCACATGTGATCAACCACGTGGTGCCGCCACAGTGACCAATACTGCACCTGCCGGCACTCCAGCGTCTGACGTCGAAGTCATCGGTGCAACAATCCTCGGACCCGATGCTGCGTCCTTCACTCTCGAATCCCCACCAACACCGACCAATCCGCTGATCGTGCCGGCAGGGCAATCACGCCCGATTGCAGTGCGATTCCAGCCAGACCAACCACGTGGCTATAGTGCACGCATTCGCGTCGAATATCGTGGGGGAGATGCCGATACAGCAGAGCTCCGCGGGGTAGGATACGTCATCCCTATCGAAGTACGTACGACATTCGATTCCCCACTGTTCAACTTCCGAAGCGGAAGCGATGCAGCAGCCCAAGTGCAAGTCCGCTCTCTCAACTGGGGCGGAGCGCAGGTTTATGGCTTTGACCTCCGCATTCGCTACAACGCAAAGCAGCTCCTCTACGTGCCCAACAGCATCACGCGCGGAGAAGTGCTTGATGCAACGTGGCAACTAACAGCGCAAGAATCACTCGATGGCACAACGAGTACTGCGGAGCTTCTCATTCAAGGTCGCGGGCAGACGCCAATTGCTGCCAACGGCGCCGTTGCGACGCTCCGCTTTACTGTGCTCATTAGCGATCTTGCTGACCAGCGCTTCGCTACAACTGCGATCGCCGAATGCATCCCATATGGTGCCGGCAACAGTGAGCGGCGGTGCGTAATTCCTACTGTGCTCGGCGATAGTTTGCTGCCGACGACTTGCTTCATTGACGGACGCTTTGTCAAAGTCTCCACGACAACGTTCTCGATCGTGGATGTTAGCCCCCATCCTGCGACAAGTGATGCGGTCACAATTCGATTCGGTGTTGGCTTCGATGCACCCACAAGCATTCGCTTCTACGATGCACTCGGTAATCCGGTGCGAACAGTGCTCGATGGTGAGCTTTCCGCAGGCACCTATCAACTCGAAGTGCCAATTGCAGACATGAGCAGCGGACTCTATTTCGTCCGCTACGAAAGCGGTCCTGTTCGCATAACACGACAGTTGCTCATCGTTCGATAGGTGCAGAAATTGGCATGCGGAGGATCGGTCCCTTCGCTTGCCAAGCGTCTGTGTGAGGGTCATGGAGTACGTGGCGCTCGTGGTGCTGGACCCGAGCGCCATTGTTTTCACGCAAGCGGGATAGTGATCAGGGCGACATTCCCTTCCTGACCGAGCGTCTCAACGCTGAACGTACCACCAACGCGGCGTATCTGCGATGCAGCAATCCCGAACCGGAAGAGGATGTCATCGCGGTCGTGTGCGAGTGCTTCCACCAAGTGCTGCTGCGAGCGGTTGAATACTCTGATCAGCTCTGCAACCTCGAGGCTATACGGAGCGAGCACTTGCACTTCGAGCACCTGCTCTTGGGCATTGATAATCGTCGTTAGCTCAATTGCACCGCTCCGCGTCCCAGCGGTTAGCGCAGCGAAAAGATTTGCAAATGCTTCGGCGACAACGCGTTCTTCGGCTGCAAGGCGTGTTCCGTGTTCGACACTCTGTTCGATGAAGATGCAGCTTCCGCCCCATGTGCGGTAGGTCTGCTGAGCCTGATGGAGGATACGTCCTAGTTCGACCGTATCAGGACCGTTGACAGAATGTTCACCAGCGACATCGAGCAAATCATTGACGATGGCAAATAAGCGGTCTGAGCTTTCATTGGCAAGTTTGACAAAACGTGTCTGTCGCTCGTTGCTGGGATCCATCTGTAGTACCATGTGGTGCATTCCTTCGAGCGTAGTCACCAGCGACGAACGTAGATAGCGCGTTAGCCGCTGCATGAAGGCTGATTTCGATGCATTCGCTTCCAGCGCTAGTTGCTCAGCAAGTTGCACCTGCCGCGACCGAAGCTCCAGTTCCTGCCGGGCCTGATGCTCGAGCGTAACATCACGCCCGACAACATATGCAATTCCCTCCTGACGTGCAATGGAGATATTCCAACTAATCCAGCGGAGTGAGCCATCGGCGGCGACCATCTGTAGCTCCAGTGTAGCGCTATCGAGCTCCTTGCTCCCCAACGTGCTCAACAGACGGATTCGCTCCGGCTCGGTTGCGACATACTGCGTCATCAATCTTCCTATGACCAGTGCCGGTTCATACCCTAACACCGATTGCACCGCAGGGTTGACTGTTTGCCATTTGCCACCATCGAGCGTTATCGTTCCAATGATGTCGCGTGATGCCTCGAGGATCCGCCGATTGCCTTCGGTAATGCGATCGGCAAGCTGAACTGCCCGTTCGTGCGCACTGAGCACCGAGAGCACAAATCCACAGAGAATGAGCGTTGTGATGATCCCACCTCCCAGTGCGAAGATCCCAAAGTAGTTTTCAATCCCTT
>BEHW01000138.1 GCA_002898675.1 bacterium HR20 | reverse complement strand
GCGGTAGGGCGGATCCGTGCGCAGGGGTACGCGACGTACTCTTCGCGAGCGTGGAAGGAGGAGATTCGTCCCATCGAGGGTGCGCTTGAGAAGGTGCTTCGGTTGACGGGTGTGCAGTACCGGTGGAAGCCGGAGTATGGAGGCACGCGGGACATTGGATTTGTGATGGAGGAGGTTGCCGAGGTAGTGCCGGAGGTTGTTGATCGGGATGGGAAGACGGGCGAGTATCTTGGGATGGAGTACAGTCGGTTGACGGCGTTGCTTGTGGAAGCGCTCAAGGAGGAGCATCGCCGCAATGAAGCGCTCCACACAGAACTCGAACAACTCCGCCAGCTTGTCCAGCAGGTAGCGCGGCAGCAAGGTATCACCAGTGGCGCGACGTCTATCACTGTCCGCGTTGATGGTGATTGGCTTGGACAAAACGTTCCCAACCCGCACGACGGAACGACGACGATTCCGTGCTACGTTCCTGCAGGAGTTGGAAGTGCGGAGCTTGCCATCAGCGATGCAGCTGGGCGTCTGGTTCGTCGTGTCGTACTCAGTGCGCGTGATACGTGGACGAATGTAACGGTAGACATGTCGCTCCTTGCGTCGGGGACGTACGAGTACCAGCTCGTCTTCGACGGTCGTGTCGTTGCCAGCAAGCAGATGCAGTTGGTCAAGTAAACGCTCACTTTGCCAGGTTTCCGTTGCGGGGCGCAGCATGCTGTGCCCCGCATTTTTTATGGGAGCGCAAACAACACTAGAACCAAGCATGCGAGATGGGGGAAGTTATCCCTCCATAACGTGTTCGTGCACCATTGATGCAGTATTTTGGACGAGGGAAAAGCGAGGAGGAACACACAACAAACTACTCAGAGTGGTAGTTGTCACACGGATGTTCCACAATGCATGGTGCAACCATGAAGCATGTCGTTTTGATTCTTGCTGCATGGATCGTAGCGGGGATGCTCGCCTCCGCCCAGGTTGGTAGCTTGATCAACTATGGTGCTGTCGTCAAAGATTCGCTCCGCATCGAAAACGCTGCGGCATTTCTCCGCATGCCGGCAGGCGGTTCACTTCGGTGGGGCGATGTCAACGTCGGCACCTTGACTTCTGCATCGCTCACTGGAGCGCAAAGCTGGATCCTGCCCAACGAAAGCGGCGTGCTACTGACTTCGGCGACGCAGTTTGCAGCAGCCAGTGGGTCAGTTGCAACGGTCAGTGGTACGTATAACGGGCTGAATATTCAGCTCAAGAATGGCTCGGTGGTCTCAAGCCACATTGCCGATGGAACGATTACCGACAGCGATATTAGCCCATCAGCAGCGATCGCTGTTGGGAAGCTTGCCCCTGGTAGCACAGGACAAGTTCTGACGACGATTGGCACAACACCTCAATGGAGTTCGCTAGCAGCATTGGAGGACGACCCTCAGGTGGGAACGTTTAGCGTTGGGCAAGTCGCATTTTGGAGTGGGACAGCCTTGATCGGCAATGCGAACTTTTTCTGGGACAACACCAATGCGCGGCTGGGAATCGGGACAAGCTCGCCGAGCGTCGCGCTTGATGTCACCGGTTCGGCGCGTTTGGCAAGTGCCGCCTCGACGACGGTCGTGATCGGCAATGTTGCAGCCGATGGGAAACTTCGCGTTGATGGAAGCATCCGCGCCGACAGCTACCGGAGCGCCGATGGCACAGCTAGTTCGCCGGCATTTCGGTTTACCAACAGTGCCAGTACTGGGATGTTTAGCCCAGCATCCAATCAGCTTGCGCTCTCGACGAATGGCACAGAGCGGATTCGCCTCGACGCGAGCGGTAACGTTGGGGTAGGTACTTCCTCGCCATCATCGCGATTGACCGTTGCTGGGACTGTAACTGCGACCCAGTACAGCGGAGCATTGCAGTACGGAATCACTGCAGGGACCGGTCTGAGCGGCGGTACGTTCGACAATACCGGCAATGTGACCTTTGCACTCACCAACACTGGCGTTACAGCCGGGACCTATGGGAGTGCAACCCAGGTTCCTCAGATCACGGTGGATGCACAGGGGCGCATCACCAACGTGAGCACAGTCACGCTGAGCGTTCCAGGCGAAACTGATCCGACTGCATGGCGTTTAGCAGGCAATAGCGGAACAAACCCCACGACTGACTTTCTTGGGACAACCGATGCAAAGCCCCTCGTGATCAAAGTGAAGGGTGAAGAAGTGTTCCGGTTCGAGGTTCCGGACCTGGTGACCGCTGGATGGAGCATCCACCGCGGTGGCGGAAACCCGCGGGGAATCTATGCAGTGGACATGCAAATCGGTCGGGTCTATCCTTCACAGGTCGCCAGCGGTGATTTTAGCGTCATCGGTGGTGGCTCGAGCAATACTGCCAGTGGCGAAAGCAGCACCATCGCAGGTGGTGCAGAGAATACCGCCAGTGGCGATCAAAGCACCGTTGGTGGTGGTGCGCTCAATGTCGCCACTGGCTACGCGAGCACTGTATCCGGCGGATTGATGAATAGCGCAAGTGGAATTTATGCGGCAATCAGTGGCGGACGCGGAAACACCGCATCCGGTGTAGGAAGCATCGTTGGCGGTGGTGGTGATCTTTCCAACGGTAATGTTGCGTCGGGAGATTTCAGTGGTGTTCTCGGAGGACTGGCTAATACAGCCAGCGGTGATTACAGCGCTGTTGCCGGTGGGAGCGTCAATGTTGCCAGTGGCGCAGCAAGCGTCGTCGGAGGTGGCCAGCACAATACTGCCGCAGGCGTGTACGCGACAATTCCAGGAGGGACCCAGCTCAAACTCGGTGACTACAGCTTTGGTTATAGCGGCCAAGAACTCGGCGTCGAGACGAATCTGAGCGACTCTGCACACATTGCCGCATTCGTGGATGTTGACCTGTGGCTCTACAACGTTCGCAATCAAGCCTCACAGCTACGGCTCTACGAACCATCCGGAAGCGGCAGAAACTTTACTGCATTTCGTGCGCAGCCGCAGGCGGCAGACATCGTCTACACGTTGCCGGCAAGCATTACAGCGGGTGGTGTCTTGACAACAGACGCAAACGGGAACCTCTCGTGGGTCGCTCCTTCATCGTCTTCAGAAACTGATCCGACCGCCTGGAAACTCATGGGCAATAGCGGTACGACCGCGGGGACAAACTTCCTCGGTACAACGGACAACCAAGCGTTGGTGATAAAAACCAACAACACTGAAGCAGCACGGTTCACTACAAACCAACGGCTCGACTTCCAAGGTGGCAGCGGGAACTATCGTGTTGACTTGCCGAACAATTCGAACGTAGCGGTAGGGCGGATCCGTGCGCAGGGGTACGCGACGTACTCTTCGCGAGCGTGGAAGGAGGAGATTCGTCCCATCGAGGGTGCGCTTGAGAAGGTGCTT
>BEHW01000137.1 GCA_002898675.1 bacterium HR20 | reverse complement strand
CGTCAATTGGAATTGTGCGGAGGAGTTCACCCGCGCGACGCGCTTCTTCTTCGCCGCGGTCGGATAAGTCAACGTCCACCCAGCCGGTGAAGCGATTTTCCTTGTTCCACACTGATTCGCCATGACGGAGTAGGATCAGAAGTGCCATTATGGAGCGGTGGATTGTTCAACTGGCCTGTGAATCTCATACGTCCAGCTCATTTTGCAGCCGCTTGCGCGGAGTGTCGCCCACGCGCTGCAGTACTTTTCTTCGCTGAGCTCGATAGCACGCCGAAGTTGATGCTCTTGAGCATTGGAGCTGGTCAGCACAAAGTGCAGATCGATCGTTCGAAACACGCGCGGATGCTCCGTTGCACGTTTACCGCGGGCATGTGCAGTAAATGCCGCGATTTCGACGCGCTGCTTTCGGAGGATGCTGATGATGTCCATCGCAGCGCATGCAGGGACTGAGGCCAATAGCATCTGCATCGGCGCTGGTCCTTGGGGAGATTCGCTATGCGCGTCAATCGAGAAGGTGATGCCGTTAGAGGTTTCTGCCTGAAGATGAAAGCCCTCGACAAGGCGGAGCGATACTTCCATCGGAGAATTTCTCAGAGTAGTTTACGGAACAACATCAATCGCTCCCGGCCAGCACGGGAAGGATGGGATTCGATCGGCAGCTCGCTCGATAAGAGAACAAAGCCTGCGCGCTCGAATTGGGAGCGAATTTCATCCTCACGAACAGAGAACGGAGGACCGCTGCGCTCGGTTTCATCGAAGGGGAAGAACAGTCCTGCGACGATTCCATTCGGCTTGACAATTGCCGCTAGTGCGTTGGCGTAGTCCTGGCGTTGTGCTGGGTCAATTGCACAGTAACAGGTGTATTCGAGCACGATGTCGAATGCATTGGGATGGGTGCTGGGCAAATCGAACACATTGCAGCAGAGTGTACGGAGTTCCAACCCAGCCAGGCGTGCTGTGTGCTCCAGGTACTCGAGTGGTTCGGGAGCAAAGTCAACGGCGGTGACCTGGTAGCCACGCCGCGCTAGCATGAGGGCATCGTGGCCGTAGCCGCACCCCGGGACAACGACCGCCGGACGCCAATGCTCGGTTGGTTTCGGGAAATCTATGCGCTCAACAAGAGCGATGAATGCAGGCGTTTCGGTGCCCAAGTCCCACGGCGTATCGCCGCGACGGTATCGCTCCGACCAGTAGGTGGGAGAGCTGACGTTCGAAGCCACAGGCGCTTCCTCGTGCATGGGGATCGAAATTCAGTGGTATGGTACGAGGCTATCTTTGCTGGCAGCTAACTACGAGACATTGCAGTGGATATTGTAGCCAAGTATCTCGATCCGCGCGTTGCATCGCAGCTTGCGACGATGGAGCTTCGAGCGCGGCTCATCGTCGAAGGATTCCTAACAGGGCTGCATCGCTCGCCATTCCACGGCTTCAGTGCGGAGTTCTCCGAGCATCGCGCATACCATCCTGGCGATGACCTTCGGTACCTCGATTGGAAGGTACTCGGTCGGACAGGTCGCTACTACGTCAAACAATTCGAGGAGGAAACAAATCTCCGTGCCGTCATTGCGATTGATCGGAGCGCTTCGATGGGGTACGCTTCCGAAGGTTCGATTTCCAAGTTCACCTATGCAACGTATCTGGCAGCCGCGTTTGCATACCTTGCGATGCTGCAGAAGGACGCTGTCGGGCTGGCGCTCTATGACCACACGCTCAGCACATACTACCCGCCGCGTGCGCAGCGCTCCTACCTTGGAGAGCTTCTGGCAGCACTCGACCGCGTGCAACCAAGCCAAGTCACCGATACTGCTGGTGCGCTCGAAGTACTCGCTGAGCGTATTCATCGTCGGAGCTTGGTCATTGTGCTCAGCGATTTCTTCGATGATTTGGACCGAGTGGCAACTGCACTCAAGCATCTACGACACCAGCGGCACGAAGTTATCGCCATCCAAGTTCTCGATCGCCGCGAGCTGGATTTCCGCTTCGGGCTGGCAGCGACCTTCCGTGATATGGAGACCGGCCAGGAAATGGTCACCCAGCCACTCCAGCTCCGCAGTGCGTACGCTGATGCGATGCAGGATTTTATCGAGCAGCTCAAAGCAACCTGCTACGCAGCGAACGTTGACTTCTTGCAGGTTGTCACCGATCAAGCATTCGACCGTGCCCTGCGCGAGTACCTTGTCCGACGTCACAGCGTGCGGTAGCCAGCGATGCGCATTTCGATACGCACGGCAGCATTTTCGCTTCTGCTGAGCGCCCTGCTCTGGCTGTACATCACGCTCCAGGCGGAGTATGATGTAACTGCTCCTGTACCGCTCGATGTTCGCGTGCCTGCAGACCGATCGCTTGAAATTCCATTGCCAGCCGAAGTGTACGTGACAGTTCGGGGAAGCGGGTGGAATCTGCTCAACGCGCTCTACCTCGATCGCTCCATTCGCATCGCTGTAGAGCTCCCCGCCCGCACGAAGGAAGGAACGCTCACGGAAGCTGAAATGCGCGCACAGTTCCGCACAGCAGTGCCATTGCGGGTTGTACGGATTGAGCCTTCAGCGATTGACTATCGGCTCGACGTCCTCGTGCAGAAGAAAGTGCCAGTGCTCCCGCGCGTTGAAGTCAGCGCCGCCGATGGCTACGTCCTTGTGCCGCCGATGGTGGTTGTACCAGATTCTGCGGTCCTTGTTGGATCTGCACGGGTGGTGGATTCAATCTCTTCTTGGCCGACCGAGCAGCGTGTTCATCAACGCGAGCGACGATCAGTGGTCACGCTTGTCCCGCTGGAACGATCGCCGATTGTACGGGTCTTGCCGGAGAGGGTTCTGGTCAAAGCTGCTATCGAGCCAGTCGGAGAACTGGTGCTCTACGATGTACCGGTGAGCGTGTCATTACGTGCTGGGGAGCAGCTTGTGCCTTCGCATGTTACAGCTCTGCTCCGCGGCGGTCTGCGCACTATTGAACGCTTCCTCGAAAGCGATAGCATCCCGATTCGCGTGGTTATTCCTGCTTCGCAGCTCGATCGCGATGGTGAGCTGATTGCTCCTACCGTTGAGGCACCAAAAGGAATAGAAGCGGTAGTGATGCCTCGATTCCTGCTGCGGCGGCGTATCACCGACTGGCGGCAGTAGTGCGCGGCGCAATCAGCAGTGAGGCATCGCCGTAGCTCAGAAAACGGTAGTTGTTGGAAAGTGCCTCGTGGTAGATTATCTGCCACCAGGGCCCGATGAACGCTGCAACGAGCAGCAGTAACGTACTCTGCGGCTGGTGGAAGTTGGTAATCATCCCGTCCACGATGCGATAGCGGTAGCCCGGGAGAATGTAAAGTTGCGTTGACGCCTCGAGCGTACTCACTCCGCTACGGTCAAGCCAGTCCAGAAGTGCATCGAGGGCGTGCTCAGCCGGAATAGTGCGCTCAAGAAGCTTCGGCAAATATGGCTCCTCTTGCGTAAGGTGCTGTGGTGGCACACTGGGATCAACAACGAGGCGAGCTCCGAACCAGTAGAGCGATTCAACGGTGCGGACGGAGGTAGTCCCAACACAAATGCAGAACCGATTACGCTCGGCGACCAGCTCCCGAAGGCGCGCAATCGTTGATCGCTCGACGAGGATGCGTTCGGCATGCATCGTGTGCTGAGCTGCGTTTTCGCTGCGGAGCGGTTGAAATGTCCCTG
>BEHW01000136.1 GCA_002898675.1 bacterium HR20 | reverse complement strand
TCAAAGCATTCCGTCGCCGTACCATTCAAGGATCGCTTGTCAATGATACCAAGTTCGTCTTCGAAAATTCGCTCGGGAGCGGCCAGTGGGCTGAGTTTGTCCCAACGATCGGGAACGTGGGATATACGTTTCTCGACTATCGAGGCTTTTTGGGAACTGGAATGACTTTGACTCGCGGCAGCTGGATACCGATGATCCGTCCGTACCTCGGCAATCGGACGTATGGGCCGCGGAAATATGTGCGGATCACGCCAGTTGAGATTACGCTCTTCGAAGGCGCCAAGCGGCCTCAAGCTGTAGATCTCTGGTGGGAAACCTCCTCGGAAACCGATAACCACGGCTTCTACGTCGAGCGTCGCACAGTTGGTGCCGATGAATGGAGCGAACTTGGGTTCATCCCAACGCAGGCTCCAAGCGGGACGTCCTCGAAGCCGCTCAGCTACGCGTATACCGATCGTACCGTGAGCGGCGGGAAAGCCTACGAGTACCGTCTGCGCCAAGTCAGCCGAGACGGGTCGGTCAGCTACAGCGGCACGCTCCGCTTCGACTTCACTGATCAAGCGGACATTACGCTCGAGCAAAATGCACCAAACCCCTTCAGCAGCTCGACGACGATCGCGTACACAGTGCCGGTCAATACACCAGTTGAGCTCGAAGTGGTTGACGTCCTCGGTAACGTCGTCAAGACACTCGTCAGTGGCGAGGTGCAGTCAGGGTACAAGACCATCCGTTGGGATGGCACTGATAATAGTGGCAAGCCGGTTGCCAACGGAACGTACGTCTGCCGCCTTAAGGCGGGCGATCGGGTCGAGGTCAAGCGGATGTCGCTTGTGCGATAGCACGCAGAGTTGTGCTGAATGTGCGAAGGGCAGCGTCCAGTGACGCTGCCCTTCCTATTTTTGCGCATCGTCTGTTTGCGTACTGTCGCGTATGAGCGAGAGCATTTTTTCGAAGATCATCCGCCGAGAAATACCTGCAACGATCGTCTACGAAGACGAACGTGTTATCGCCTTCCGTGACATTGCTCCGCAAGCGCCAGTGCACATTCTCATCGTGCCGAAAAAGCCGATTGCCACGCTCAACGATGCAACCGAGGAGGATCGGGAGCTGCTCGGTCACATTCTCCTTACCGCGCAGCGCCTGGCACACCAAGAGAATATTGCTGACCGGGGGTATCGCTTGGTGATCAACACCAACAGCGAAGCAGGGCAAACGGTTTTCCACCTCCACTGCCATTTGCTCGGCGGACGTCCGATGAGTTGGCCGCCGGGATGATTCGAGCACACGTGATGACAGCAAACGAGCGTATCGAGGAAGCTCGCCGTATCCTTCGGATCGAAGCCGCCGCAGTAGCACGTCTTGCCGATAGCGTAGGCGAAAGCTTTGCCCGTGCAATTGAGTTGCTCCTCGGGGCGCGGCTTATTGCCGTCAGTGGGATTGGCAAATCCGGCATCATTGCGCAGAAAATTGCCTCGACGCTTTCCAGTGTCGGATCGCCTGCGCTGTTCCTGCATCCGGTCGAAGCGCTGCACGGTGATATTGGCGTGCTGTCCGATCGCGACGTTGCAATCATGCTCTCGCGCAGCGGAACAACTGCCGAGCTTGTTGCACTTCTCCCCTACCTCAAGCAGCGTGGTCTGCCGATCATTGCTATCACCGGCAGCGCAAATGGTCACATCGCGAGCGCTGCAGATGTTGTGCTCGATGCTCACGTCGAGCAAGAAGCCTGCCCGTGGGATGCAGTGCCGAGTGCCAGTACAACAGCTGCGTTAGCATTGGGCGATGCACTTGCGCTTGTCCTCATGCAAGCAAAAGGCTTTACGATCAGCGACTACGCGCGCTCCCATCCGATGGGGCAGCTCGGACGCAACCTCACGCTGCGGGTTTCGGACGTGATGGCAAAAGGTGACGCAATCCCCCGCATTGCGCCTTCGGCATCCTTTCGCGAGGCGATTATCGAGATAAGTCGGAAAGGGCTTGGTTGCGTCTGCGTACTCGATGGCGAGAAACTCTGCGGCATTATCACCGATGGCGATGTACGTCGCTCGCTCGAGCGGTATGAGGATATCCGTCCTATCACTGCCGCCGACGTGATGACGCCCCATCCAATCACGATCAACCCAGAGGCACTGCTGGGGGAAGCGCTTGCGACAATGGAGCGGCGTCAGCGGCAAATTGGTGTTCTCCCTGTCGTCAGTCCCGAGGGAAAGTGCCTTGGAGTTGTGCGAATCCACGACATCATCCGCTCGACGCTCTGAGGAAAACGTTACGGCGAGGATGGATTGTTGTTCGGAGTTGGCAGTGGAGCTTTGGGGGTAACGGGTGTGATTTCATGCTGCCGTTGTGCACGGCGGAGCAACTCCTGGCGACGTGTTTGTTGGGTAGTCCGAGTGGTAGGTCGTTCTTGGTTTGCCTGCGGGGAACGCTGCACTCGTGTTGCGTTCAGTGGCGATGAAGCTGCTGGCGGCGGTGAGAGGGGAGTGGTAGCCGTCGGACGCTTTGAAAGAGTTTCGAGCACAGAATCGCGTTTGCGAGTCCAACTGCTGGTGCTTGGGATTACCTCCGTCGGAGTGATTTTGACGTAGCGAACCGCTTCGCCGCGGTGACCCAGTGCGGGTAGTGGTTCGCCGTTGCGGTAGAGTTCGACGCCGCCTGCATTACCGATCGAGAGGATGATTGCTTGAAGCGCGTACCACTGCCGACGCTCCCCAGGGCGGAGTGTTACTTGTTCACTGCGGCGACCGTCCATCGTAACGCTGATCCATACCGTATCGGTAGCGACTGCTTCCAGTCGCATGCTGTCACTTGTTGTCGCACCGAAGTATTCGAGGAGCCCACGGCTCGGTGCGGTGCGGATCGTCTCGGCAGGAGCTTCCTCCTGCTGCTCAAGATTCGGTCGTGGTTGGTCATTGCTTTCGATGGAGCGGTAGAAGACATATCCTGCAACTGCAAGCATTCCGATTGCGATCGCTGCTGCAATCGCAGTGTTCGGCTTCTTGTGCGATGGTGCAGTTGCTGGAGGAGTGGTGCGTCTGGTAGCCAGAGCTCTTGGCTCATCGAGAGTGGATGGGAGCGAGCGCTCGTCGAGTCCCAGCGCACGTGCGTAGCGTCGGAGAAACGACCGCATATACACTGGTGGCATCACATCCAGCGAGCCTGCTTCAATTGCCTCGATAATCGCCGGGCGAATTCCTGTCAGTCGACTGATGTCGCTGACGCTCAAGCCGAGTTCAGTCCGCTTTGCGCGCAGGAGGGATCCAACATGCAGGGCGTCGTCTTCCATCGGCACGTGGGGAAAGACAAATTGGGAAGTTGCAGGCACTGTTGCAAATTTGCAATAGTGCAAGACGTACTACCACGTGAGGTGGTGTTTTTTACCAACGCTCTCTTCGTCTAAGTATGAAGCATTCCGTTCGCATCGCATCGGGACAAGGGTTCTGGGGCGATTTGCTCACAGCGCCGATCATGCAAGTCCGCCGCGGACCGATTGACTACCTTGTGATGGACTACCTGGCAGAGGTAACAATGTCCATCCTCCAGAAGCAGAAACTGCGCAATCCAGCCTGGGGCTATGCTCGCGATTTTGTCGAGACGATGGATGCAATAATCGAAGATGTCGTTTCCAGAGGCATACGGGTGATCACAAATGCGGGCGGCGTCAATCCACGCGCTGCAGCGGAAGCAGTGCTCGAGGTGGCGCGCAAGCATGGCATCAGCGGCCTGCGAATCGGTATTGTGACAGGCGATGATATTCTCC
>BEHW01000135.1 GCA_002898675.1 bacterium HR20 | reverse complement strand
CGTTGCCGGGAATATCCATCCACGCGCGACCGTACCGGCCACGTCCTCGGTGCTGGTGTGCTGCAGTGACCAAGACTGGCATCGGGAGCTCGGCGAGCAGCTCGCGTGCACGATCGTTTGTTGAACCAAGCTCCTGCCAGTGCTCGACTCCGTAACGTTGCATGCCAACGCTACGCCAAAAGCGCTGGACGTGCGTCTTTTCCATCCTGCAAAAATCGCTCATCCAGTGCTCGAATGTCCACACTCTCGACCGAGACAATTTGCGCGCTTTCGACTCCGCCCGGAATCGGCGGGTTGGCGGTCGTGCGTGTTTCCGGACCAGAGGCGATTTCGATTGTTGATGCCTGCTTTCGAGGAAAACGGTCGCTCCGCGATGTCGCCACACACACGATTCACTACGGGCAGTTCCTCCGCGCTGATGGGTCGGTTGCGGACTACGTCACCGCGGCCGTGTTCCGCGCTCCACGGAGCTATACTGGCGAGGACGTCGTCGAGATCACCTGTCACGGCGGCACTGTGATGTACCGGCTCATCCTCGAGTCGCTCATTGCTTGTGGAGCGCGGCTTGCCGAGCCAGGGGAATTCACCCGCCGCGCGTTTTTGAATGGCCGGCTCGATTTGGTGCAAGTGGAATCTGTCGCCGAGATCATACACTCGCAATCTCTTGCAGCACAAGAACTTGCACTGAAACAGCTCGGTGGTTCCTTCACTGCGTGGATTCGTCAAATCCGCGATGAGCTCAGCAATGTTGCTTCCTTGGTGGAGTTAGAGCTCGATTTTGCCCAAGAGGACGTTGAATTCGCCGAGCGGCGAGAGCTTGCCGAGCGGATAGACGGTATGTTGGTTGAATGCCGGCGATTTATTCGTTCGTACAGTGGCGCACAAATTCTCCGTTATGGGTTGCGGGTGGGAATCGTCGGGTTCCCTAATGCTGGGAAAAGCTCGCTGTTCAATGCGCTCCTTGGACGACAGCGCGCGATCGTTTCCCCTCAGCCTGGTACGACACGTGACTACATCGAAGAGACACTGCCAGTAGGGCGCTCACTTGTGCGGCTGTTCGACACAGCGGGGCTTCGCACCAGTAGCGATGCCATCGAAGTCGAAGGAATTGCGCTTGCGCGGTCGGTTATCGAACAGTGCCACGTCCTGGTCGTTGTCAACGACGTTAGCATTGGCGTCGAACACTCCGAGGGTCTGGTTACATCGTTGCGAGAGGAAGTCCCCGGAGCGGTGCATTTGCTCGTACACAACAAGTGCGACCTGCTCGAAGCCATCCCATCACCACGCACGGAAGACGAACTTTTCATCTCTGCGCGCACAGGGCAGGGAATAGAGCAACTCATCGAGCGTTTGGGGAAGATCATCGAAGAATCCACAGCAGAGCTTGAGCTGGCACTGGTCAACGAGCGGCAGCGGGATTCCCTCCTGCGCGTAGAAGCAGCGCTCCTGTCAGCTCAGCGTGCACTTGCAGAAGGACTGCCAGGGGAATGTATCGCACTCGATCTGCGGACCGCTGCGCAGGAACTCAGCACACTCCTCGGCGAGCAATGGACGAACGATCTGCTCGACCGGATTTTCTCGCAGTTCTGCATCGGGAAGTGATCTGCCAACGAGTGGAGAAAACACAGGTGAATGGGCGCTCGAGATGTTCCTATGCAGTAGCGGGGCGCGTGGCAGCAACGTCGAAGAGAAACTGCACAAGTTCATCCCGGATCCGTTCGGTGCTGTAGCGTTCTTCTACCAATCGGCGGGCATTCTGCCCCAGTTGGCGCATGAGTGAGCGGCTGGTAAGAAGTCTGACCACTGCGTCTGCGAATGCTTCCGCCGTATCCGCTCGCAGATAGTGGATCCCATCGGTGCATTCAATTCCCTCAGCACCGATACTTGTCGAGACAACAGCTTTTCCGACCGCCATTGCTTCGATGATTTTGCTCCGAATTCCGCTTCCCGAAAGGAGAGGAACCACCAGAATGCTCTGATTCTGCATGAAGGTGCGAGCATCGGGCACGACGCCATGCACGACGACCCCCTCATACGCCGGAAGTTTGACATTTGGTGGTACTGCACCGGCAACGTGGAACGTAGCCCAGGGCACCCTGTCTCGGACGCGGGGAAAGATTTCCCGCAGAAACCACTCAAGACCTTGACGGTTTGGTTCCCAGGACAGCGAGCCGATGTGAAAGAGCGTCGGTGGCTCGGGTTGTTCAAGGGCGGGCTGGTAATCTTCCAGGTCAACGGAGAAGGGAATGGTGCACAGCCTCCCAGAAAATCCCATCATACGGCAGAGTGTTGCATCCTCAGCGGTGATGGTCACAATTCCATCGAGGCGACCCTCACGAAAGAGCGTTTGCTCATACGTCGCAAGCCGTCTTGCTTGCTCGCGGAGGTAGAGTCGCTTGGCGAGAGTGCGTTCGGCAGCGGCAACGCGTTCCCATAGCAAGTGCTCGATGTTATGTGCTCGGTACACACACACTGCGCTCGATCGCTCTGCAACAAGCTTGACGTATAGTGTCGTCGGCAGTCCCTCGAAGAAGACAACATCCGGGTTGAACTCTGAAAGTGCGCGTTCCAGTGTGCTGGCGTATGCTCGACTCCAAAATCTACTCAGGTGGTATGGCGTACCATTGAGGAGGTTCCAGAAGGCTCCCGTCAGGGTGATCCGATTATCCACGGGCACCCACCAGGACAGCGTCCTTGCATACACGCTCTCGATCTTGGACGGTTCTACCCAATGGCGCCTAGTGTTCATCGCCACGACACCAACCGAACACGCTGGATGACCACAAAGCATACGGTAAACTCTCCGCATGGCAAGCGCACCACCATCGTAGAGCTGGAAGGGAATACGCGGATGGAGAATCAACACTCGGAGCATGCGCATAGCAGCAAAAATAGGAGAAACACGTCCATGTGCACTCGATCGTCTTCGAGCCGGGCATGATGGAGCCAGCCCAGCCAACGTTAGAAACGAGCGCATTGTTCATCTCCAAGAACCTGTTGATGTTTCACGTGAAACATTGGCACAATGGATAGCCCTACGAACGCTTTCGATGTCGTCGTGATTGGCGGTGGTCACGCAGGTATTGAGGCTGCCGCTGCATGTGCGCGGATGGGATGTCGGACCGTGCTTCTTACGATGGATAGGCGCTCGATTGGGCGACTTTCTTGCAATCCTTCGATCGGTGGTACCGCCAAGGGGCATCTCGTCAAAGAGCTCGATGCACTCGGTGGCATCATGCCCGTACTCGCCGATCGGACAGGCTTACAATTCAAAATGCTCAACCGTTCGAAAGGACCCGCTGTATGGTCGCCACGGAGCCAGAATGACAAAGACCTTTATCCAGGCTACGCACAAGCCATTCTCTCCCGCATCTCGAATTTGACGGTTGCGGAAGGAACAGTTGAGGAAATCCTCCTTTCAGGCGACTGTGTCCGCGGAGTACGATTGCAGAGTGGGGATGAGCTGCGATGCCGTGCGGTCATTCTCTGTGGGGGGACGTTTCTCAACGCAGTAATGTACACAGGGCTGGTAGCAACTCCAGGTGGTCGTATCGGTGAACCGCGTGCAGAGAAAATCTCTGATCTTCTCGCTCGTGCTGGGTTAGAGAAAGGTAGGCTCAAGACTGGAACACCCCCGCGTGTGGATGGGCGTACGATTGATTTCTCGAAAACCACTATTGAAGTGGGAGACGATCCGCCGCGTCCATTTTCCATTCGCACACGTCGGGTGCGTAACCAAATCGTGTGCTACGCAACCGCAACGAACGAACGCACGCACGAGATCC
>BEHW01000134.1 GCA_002898675.1 bacterium HR20 | reverse complement strand
GTTTTGGGTGGCGACGCTCGCCCTGACATTCGTATGCAATCCTGAGTTCGTGTACCTGTTCCCACCAGGGGGGCTGTATTCGAACCGCTTCGACTTTCTGCCGCTGTTGAGCAAAGTAGGGGATGTCCTTTGGCACTTGGTGCTGCCGATGATTGTGTACACGTACGGATCGTTTGCGTTCATTTCGCGGCAGATGCGGAGTGCAATGCTCGAAACTGTGCGCCAGGATTTCATCCGTACAGCGCGTGCGAAAGGGTTGCCCGAGAGGCGCGTGATCTTTGTCCATGCCATGCGCAACTCGCTCATCCCAATCATTACGCTGCTTGCGGGGATTCTCCCCAGCCTTGTTGGCGGGAGTGTCATCGTCGAGACAATCTTCAGCATTCCAGGAATGGGAGAGCTTTCGTACATGGCGCTCGTCTCCCGCGACTACCCGATGATCATGGCGATTTTCACGCTGAGCGCTGTGCTCACGCTCGTTGGCATCTTGCTTTCCGACATTCTCTACTCCATCGTTGACCCGCGGATTGCCTATGGGAAACGCACCGCATAGTCAAAGCTACGCTGCGTACGTGCGCCGGCAGTTTGCACGCAATCGGCTCGGTGTTGCAGCCTTTTGGTTGGTTGTTGCGTTGGGCATCGTTGCACTCTGTGCGGATTTTCTCGCAAACGATAAACCAATCATCGCATCGCTCAACGGGCGAATCGTCATGCCTGTGGTCAAGCAGTATGGAGTCTGGCTGGGGCTGGCGCGGTGGGATCCCCAGGAACTCAAAGCCGAATGGCAATCGCTACCCTACGAGTGGGCGATCTTCCCACCTGTTCCTTATTCAGCAGAAACAATTGATCCATCTGTTCGGCGGTCGCGCGACCGTGCGCCGTCGGCGCGTCATTGGCTGGGCACCGATGACATCGGACGAGATATACTGGCGGGCATCATCCATGGGACACGTACTGCACTCTCGATCGGATTCATTGCGATGGGAATAGCGCTCGCCATTGGGATTACGCTTGGCTCCATTGCAGGGTACTTCGGTGGCTGGGTGGATTTGCTCATTTCGCGCGTGATCGAGATCGTCATTTCGCTGCCGACGTTCTTCCTCATCATCACCGTTGTTGCGCTTGTGCAGGATGTTGTGTACTCTGGGCGGCTGCTGCTCATCATGGTGATCATTGGGCTGACCAATTGGACGACGGTAGCGCGCTTAGTCCGTGGCGAGGTCCTCCGCGTGCGTGCGCTCGATTACGTTGCCGCAGCCGAGGCGCTTGGGTTTTCAACGTTCCGCATCATCCTGTACCATGTGTTACCGAATGCATTGGCACCGGTGCTCGTTGCAGCAGCTTTTGGAGTTGCCAGTGCTGTGCTCATCGAGTCAGCGCTGAGTTTTCTGGGATTCGGTGTGCCACCGACAGTCGTAACGTGGGGTTCGATGCTCTTCCGTGCGCGGTCGGATGTCAGCGCCTGGTGGATGGGGCTGTTCCCAGGACTTATGATTTTCCTAACGGTCAGTGCTTATAACCTCATCGGTGATGCGCTCCGTGATGCGACCGATCCGCGCTTGCGTGGGACGATGGAATAAGGTTCCGCTCGTCCTTGTGTTCGGGGTGTGCATTGCGCGATCGCAACTAGTTCCACCACTCCTTGATACGTCGCAGCAACGACAACAGGCAATCCGTGTGGGTATGACGCGCATTGCGTTTACCTCAGTGTTCTTTGGGGATGCACTCGTCGAGCAGTTGGTCGCAGGTGGTACGCTTTCAATCCAGCAGCAGTATCGCGGGACATCTTTGCTTACTGGGATTCGCTCGTTCCGGGATGATGAGCTTTTACGTCTCCAGTGGCGCTATCCTATTGCGGAGTCGCTCGTGCTGGTACCACACGTGGAGTGGGATGTGTCGAATGATTCACGTTCATTGGGCATTTCTCGATTAGAACGAGTTCGCGGGGCAGCGGGGGTGGGGTATTCATCGCTGATTGGCCGCGCAGAAGCCTATGCTGGTGCCGAACAAGCCGAGCAACTCGGCATTCGAGAACGTGGTCTTGTCTTTGGTGGTAGGGTACAAACGCAGAGCGATCAGCTCGGGGATTTTATGCTCACGGGAACAGTTGCAGCCGAGCGCACTCAACTTGAGCGACGGACGAACGCCGACATCGGTGGACGTCTGGTCCTTTCAACAAAGAACACGAACGCATTGCAGTTAGCGCTCGAGTACAACCGCCAGCGGCGAGATTACTACACAACGCTTGGCATCGGCACAGATATTGCACTTGAACATCGCTCCGAACAGCGCTGGGCATTAGACGGCTGGCTGCGGCAAGAGATCGGTCCGGCAGAACTTGTGATCGCGCCGCAGCTTTCGCTGCTTCAAGTTGAGCGATTCTTCGATTCGCCAACGCCACTGAGCGGACTGACGTACGTCCGCCGCGAGCTCCACCAATTCGATGGTGGCGTGGGCATTACGTTGCTCCTTTCGACATCGCATACGCTCCACCAAGTAGGACTTGACATCCGCCAACGGAACGAGACCAATGGGACGTACGATCTCTTCGCCGCGCCGACTCCGCAGCTAGTCGAGGACGTCCGTCAGAGCGAACGCATACGGGATAACCAATCAGCACGACTGCAACTGTGGACGGCACATACAGTCCAGCTTTCATCGCATGATTCACTTGCTGTGCAGGCACAGAGTGCAATAGTTCGCTACGACACCCCAAGCCCGCTCAATTACGACGACCGTGATGAACTCTCCGTCAGTGCGCAAGCACGCTACACCCGCCAATGGTCGCCAGCGCACTCGAGTGTAGTCACGTTCGAATATGCTGCTGTTCACTTTGTGTTTCTACGTGCCCAGCGGAGTGCACTGAGCAACTGGAATCGTTCCTTCCGTCTTGCAGCAAGTATGCCCTATACGCTCGGCAGAGTCCAGTGGAATCCCTCAGTGGAAATACTTGCGCAGTACACTTCGTATGACTTCGAGGGGCTCAGTGGTGTCCCACCGAGCTTTTCCTTTCGACAGCTGACCTATCGCGATTCGTTTCGGCTTGTGCTTGAGCCACTTGACATCGAGGCGCAGGTATATCTGCGATGGTTTCTGCGCGGCGATTTTTCGTGGGCGCAATTCGCCGAGCGGCCAACGGGAAATGGACGCGAGCTGTTTGGACGGATCATGTTCTGGCATAGGGTAACCGAGCAGCTCGCATGTGGCATTGGTGCGCGGTGGTACGAGCTCAGCCAGCAGCTCCAACTTGCATCGCTTGCCGGACTCTCTAGCCAGCAACGAAGCGTTGCACCAGACGTTGGAATTCGGCTTACCGCCGGCGAACTCGAACTCCGCGTCAGTGGATGGTACGAGCTTCGACGCGTCGGCAGCGGCGCCCTGCAGGAAGTTCCAAACCTGCAGCTTACCGTTGTTCGCGCACTGTAACTGTTTCTGGGGGTGTTTGGAACGTACCGTTGACAAGTGCTGGCTCCTTACGGAAGCGTCGGCGCAGCCCGCTGAAGAGTTGCGTAAGGTACGAAAACATCACCGGCACGAGGAAGAGCGTCAGGAACATCGAGCTTGTCAATCCACCAATGAGTGCCCAAGCTAAGCCCGCTTTCCACTCGCTGCCAGGGCTGTTGCTCAGTGCAATGGGCAGCATCCCGACAACCATTGCAACCGTTGTCATCACAATTGGGCGTAAGCGCGATTGCCCCGCTTCGACCAATGCATGGTGCAGCGGCAAGCCGCGTTCTTTGATGTTCGCGATCGTTCGGTCAACGAGCAGAATTGCATTCTTGGTAACAAGCCCGATGAGCATGATAAGCCCCAGCATTGCGATGATCGAAAGGTTCTTCATCGTCAACGCGAGCATCAGAAATGCTCCAATAACTGCGCCCGGAACGGAGAAGAGGTTGACGAATGGGTAGAAGTACGAGTCGTAGAGCGCAACCATAATCAGGTACACAAACACGATCGCGCCGAGCATCGCA
>BEHW01000133.1 GCA_002898675.1 bacterium HR20 | reverse complement strand
TCCCATGATTACGTGCGGAAGCGAGTTCGGTTAGTGTGTACCGATCAACACTGGGCTCGATTTTCGCCCGGAGGAAATGGCTGCCTATCCACCAGAGCGGTTACCACTGTTTTCCGGATGCACGCTCTCGTGGGATGTGCCCGATGTTCGGCTGCTTTCCTACGTGCGATCCCTCCACGCACAGGACGGGCGGTAATTTCGTAGGCAAGCGTTCAACTATTTGGCATACAGTGTGGCATTGAAGGGCTGGAAGATCCTCCGAAGCGAGTACACGATCGCAGCTATCGCTTTCCTTGCGACAACCTTTCTTTTCTTTCGCCCCCACATTCTGGGGAAGGCGTACTTCTGGGATGACTTTACCGAGCAAGTGTATCCAAACCGCGTCTATGCAGGACGGATGCTCGAGTCAGGCGCTCTGCCGCAGTGGAACCCCTACAGCTTCTGCGGCATGCCATTTCAAGCGGACGTGCAAACGGCGCTCTACTACCCGCCGTACCTGCTCTTTGATCGTCTCATTGGTGCACATCGGACAAACGGAGTGTACTGGCTCCAGCTGCTCATCATTGCGCATTTTTTTCTTGCGCAGCTGACGATGTACCTATTGGCTCGGCAGCTTGGGCTAACGCCTTCAGCGAGTGGAATCGCGGCCATCGGCTACGCATTTGCAGCACCGCTTGCGCTGCATACCCACCACCCGATGTTCATCGAGCATCTTGCGTGGCTGCCGCTTGTTGTTCTCTTCCTCCGACGAGCAATTGTTACATCCTCGATTGCAGCAATTGGCTGGGGCGGATTAGTCGGCGGAATGATGCTGCTTTCCGGCGCTCCACAAATGAGTCTCTACGCACTGTCCCTCTGCATGATCGTTTCGCTTTGGTGGGCATTGAGCGAACGCGATACATGGAGGGGTCGCCTTGGCGGGTTAGGCAAAGCCGTCGCCTTGATAGTGCTCGCCGTTGGGGTGTATGGCATACAGTACTTCCCTTCGCGCGAGCTTGCTGAGCAATCCGAGCGTGCAAGTTTAAGCTACGAGCAGGCTACGGAAGGCTCGCTCGCACCGGAGCAGTTGCTGACTGCACTCACACCGAAAGCCTTCGGCGTTGCACTCCCGCCCGGTGTGTCCAACCCGATGCCGTACTATGGCTCCGGGCAGTCGTATCTCTACTGGGACACTGCATTTTACTTCGGTATCGGAATTGTTGCGCTCGCACTCTGGACAGCAGTGTGCTGCTGGCGTGAAAGTCGCCTGGTCAAGCTGCTTGTCACTGTAGCGATGCTTGCTGTGCTGTTTGCGTTAGGATCGAATGGCTTCCTCTACCCATTGCTCTATAAGCTCCCGCTGTTCGGTCAGGTACGGATTCCAGCGCGGATGATGTTCGCTGCTGCATTTGCCGGAACGCTGCTGGCAGCCTACGGCTGGGATCGAATGGCGCGTTCGATTTCGCCTGCGATGTTCCGTACCTGGCTTGGTGTCATTGCCTGCTGCGCATTGATCGTTGTAGGTGTCGCAAGTGGTGCGCTTGTCAATCCACCGGAGCGAATGGTGCAAGCAATCTCAGCCAGCGCCTGGGGGCAGTTTGTGTTTCTCGGACTCGTTGCGACTGCAGCGCTGCTGCGGCTACGTCGCGTGCATTCAGGTTGGCTCGGTGCTGCAGTAGCAGCGATCGTCTTCTTCGATCTGCAATCGGCGCATGCAGCATTCAGCCAAGGGCGCACAAACCCTGCCGATGAGTATCGCGCAGCGCTCCCAGAAGAGCTTCGGCAGGTGCTGCTCCCTCGCCCGCCGGAGCGTGTCTTTCGCGTCTCGATGCGCCAGCCGGAAATTATCGCACTCAAACGGAATCAAGGTCTTGTTGATGGCGTCATGCTCTTCGAAGGTTATAACCAGCTCCTGCTCAAGCGGCGACATCCGGCTGTTGCGTCCCCAGAGAGAGTTGCCGACCTTTTATCCATCCGCTGGGCAATTGCTCGAGATTCCCTCGGCCGCTGGGCATTCCGCCAGCGTCCCACAGCCTTCCCAATGGCATGGCTCGTCCATAACGTTCGCGTCGTCGAACCTGCCCGCGTTGCGGAGGTGATGCGCAGTGATTCAGCATTCGACTACCGCAGTGCTGCGATTGTCGAGGAAGAATTACCCTATCCTCTCGGCACCAACACCGAGCGCGATAGCATCGGCATCGTGCAATACACCCCCGACCGCGTGCGTTACTACGTCCGGTGCAGTTCGGCAGCACTTGCAGTGCTGAGTGAAATTTTCTATCCCGCATGGAATGCGTACGTGGACGGAGAACGTGTCCCGCTTTATCGCACGAACTACTGCCTGCGCGGAGTATTCCTCCCGCCAGGTGAACATCACCTCGAGTTGCGTTACGAGAGCGCAACCTTTGCAACAGGATCGCTGGTTACAGCAGCATCGCTTGCGACCGCAGCTGCACTTGTCCTCGGTGATTTGCTTCGGAAGATTCAGAGAAGGCGTACCAAGCAGATGAACCCCTCATGATTCGTGCAGTTATCTTTGACTTAGACAACACACTCGTGGACTTTATGGCGATGAAGCGTCAGGCGATTGATGCTGCCGTCGTTGCAATGATTGACGCGGGATTGGACCTGACCTTCGAGAAAATTCGCGCTCACATTGACCAGATTTACCAAGAGCAGGGCATTGAGTACCAGCGGGTTTTCGATCAACTCTTGCAGGAGTGTCTCGGACGCGTGGACTATCGGATTCTTTCCGCAGGGATTATCGCTTACCGTCGCGCCCGCGAAGCCGCGCTGACACCATACCCACATGCGACAGCGACACTCATGGCACTGATGCGGCGCGGTATCCGGCTCGGCGTTGTCTCCGATGCTCCCGCACGTGAAGCGTGGTTGCGTCTGTGCCACATCAACTACCACCACCTCTTCGAGGTTGTCGTTACCTACGACGACACTGGCGAACGCAAGCCCAGCCCAAAGCCATTCCTTGCAGCACTGGCCCAGCTTGGCATCCCACCAAAGGAAGCAATCATGGTCGGCGACTGGGCCGAACGCGATATGGTTGGCGCTAAGAACGTCGGTATGCTCACAGCCTTTGCCAAATACGGCGATGCTTTCGGCAACCAGAACGTCTCGGCTGATTTTGTGCTCGAGGATATCAGCGACCTTCTGACCGTCATTGATTCAATCAACTCTTCGGTGAGCACACAATGATACTGCCGATCTACCTTTACAATCATCCTGTCCTTCGCCGCCCCGCACAGCCGGTTCCTTCGGTCAACGACGAAATCATCTCCCTGGCGGAAAACATGTTCGAGACGATGCGAAACGCCAATGGTATTGGGCTCGCTGCGAACCAAGTGGGGCAGCCCCATGCAATGATCGTCGTAGATATCAGCGACGTCGAAGATGGCGAGCGTACTCCTCCACTGTGCCTTCTCAACCCGCGCATCATCGCTGCATCCGACGCGATGGAAGAGTACGAAGAAGGCTGCTTGAGTGTGCCTGGTATTCGTGAAATTGTCGTCCGGCCGGCTGCTGTAACTGTTGAATACGATGATCTCGAGCTGCATCACCACCGTATCGAAGCCGAAGGTCTGCTGGCACGCGTCCTCCAGCATGAGACCGACCACCTCAGTGGCGTGTACTTTTTCGAACGTATCTCGCCGATGCGACGCACACTGCTGAAAAGCAAACTGAAAAAGCTTGAGCGGGGTAGTGGGATCGAATGCTCGTACCCCTTCGTGCATCCACTTGTGCAGAAGATCACTGCGCCCTAACCATCGCTTTGGCGCTCCAGTTGGCCATCGAGTTCGATCGTGCAGAGGAGATCGCCTTTCTCGACCGTCTGACCTGATACGACGGCGAGCGACCGTACAACACCTGCCATTGGTGCACGGAGGAGATTCTCCATCTTCATGGCTTCCAGGACGATGATGCTCTCCCCACGACGGACACTTGCACCTTCTGCGATGTTGACCGCCTTGATAAGACCAGGCATTGGGGCGCGGACATGGA
>BEHW01000132.1 GCA_002898675.1 bacterium HR20 | reverse complement strand
CTGGCTGCATCGGCAAGCATCCACGCCACGCCGTCAGTGCCGAGAACGTTCGCGATCTCGTGCGGATCGCTCACGGTAGCAACTGTTCCGTGCACCGCCGCAAGTCGGCTAAACTCTCGCGGTGGGAGCATCGAGCTTTCGACGTGCACGTGCGCATCTACAAAGCCAGGCATCAGGTATGGCGATCCGCCGTCGCCAGCGCGAATCTGCGTAATTCGGCTGATGCGATCACCTTCGATGATGAGCTCCCCTACAAAGAGTGCACGGGAGTGAATATCCACGAGTGTGCCTTGATAAATCATCGGTCATACTGTGCCAACGAGGCACTGGTGTTAGACCACTGACCAAAATTACAGCGCTTGGCTGCTACCAAGTGCTGGATAATTTCGCCAGTACGAACACTTCTCCTTCCCCCGACATGCAACACGAGCGGCGTGCATACAAGAGCATCGTCCTCTTCGGCATTGTGAGTTTGCTCGCAGACGTTACCTACGAATCGGCGCGGAGCATCATTGGTCCCTACCTGGCGGTGCTTGGCGCTAGTGCAGTCGCTATCAGTGTGGTATCGGGTGCAGGAGAGCTTGTCGGATATGGTTTGCGCATCGCAAGCGGACGGCTTGCCGATCGGACGCAGCGGTATTGGCTCTTGGTGTGGATAGGCTATGCAGTCAACCTGTTGGCAGTGCCGCTTCTGGCGCTTGTCGGGCGTTGGGAGGTCGCAGCAGTGCTCGTCATTGCTGAGCGGCTTGGGAAAGCGATCCGAGCGCCAGCGCGCGATGCTCTCCTTGCGCAAGCAACTCAGCACATTGGGCATGGGAAGGGTTTTGGCATCCACGAAGCACTCGATCAGATTGGGGCGGTCAGTGGGCCACTACTCGTTGCAGCAGCGATGGCAAGTGGACTCGGCTATCGTGGTGCGCTTGGATTGCTCGCTATTCCTGCGCTTGCAGCATTGGGCGCATTGCGACTCATCGAACGAACACTTCCCCGAACCGAACACACGTCCGTGCACAGCTCGGAATCAAACGCAGCGCCAGCGGCACTTCCGCCGATGTTCTACCGTTTTCTCATCGCTGCCTGCTTTGCTGCTGCGGGGATGGTGGATTTTCCGTTGCTTGCGTACCACGCCCATGCTGCTGGATTTAGCCAGACGCTTGTACCGCTCCTGTACGCTCTGGCGATGGCAGTAGATGCACTTGCAGCACTCGTGCTCGGGCGGCTTTTCGATCGGCTTGGGCTGCGGACGCTCGCTGCAGCAAGTGTCGTCAGCAGCATCGCGGCTGTGCTCGTTATCGCAAGCGGTTCTCCTGGGGCGGGCATTGTCTCTCCGGTCGCGCTCGCCATTGGGATTGCTGCCTGGGGTATTGGCATAGGCGCGCACGAGTCTATTCTGCGGGCAAGTGTTGCGCTGATCGTTCCAGCGCAACTTCGTGGGAGTGCGTTCGGAGCACTGAGCGCGTGGTATGGCGGTGCTTGGTTCGTTGGGAGCAGCCTCCTCGGTGTGCTCTATCGCTGGCATCCGATGGCGATGGCGCTGGCAGTCGCAGTGCTGCAAGGACTTGCTGCCGCGATGTGGTTTGCTTCCGCAAGAACACACACGAACTGAAAGATGCAATTTTGCAGTGAACATTTCGGATGGAATCACCAATGGATCGCGAGGAAGTCCTTCGCTGGTTTGGCGAGCGTCTCGAGCGCGATAAGCCACTTGCAATCCCTGAGGCAATCTTCGAGGCACTCACGCCTAACCTTGCTCGTGAGCTTGCGCAGCGGTATGGTCGCTTCGGCTTGATTCGGCTCCCTGCGCACGAGCAGCGTTTCTTCGAATGGCTCCGCCAGCGCGATCCAGCCGTTTGGAGCGATCTCTGGGGCGGCGAGCAGGAGCCGTATGCCGTCTCGCTTTCGTTTTTGGAAGCGCTCCTTGATCGTCGCAGGGGCTTTCCGATCTGCGACCTGGTGGGAACGGACAACTACTACTTCTTCCCTGCGATGCTCGAGTGGACGCAGGAAGCGCGCGATTACGCCGCCGCCGTTCGGGAACGGTTCGAACGCGGGCAGCCGCTGAGCACTGAGCAGCTTTTGGTCATCGAGCTACTGCTCGGCGGTGCGGTTGACATCTGGCATTTTGCCTATCACCACAACATCGAGCTTGAGGACGCCAAGCAGGCAGTTCGCGTCTTGGTCGAGGACAAAGTCCTCCCCCATTTGCGCAGTGCCGAGCAATTGGCGCCGTTCCTTCGGTAGGATGAAGGAACAAGCCGAGCACGGTCAGTGTTTGCACATGTGTCCGAGTTTGTTCAACTACATGCTCACAGTTCCATGATTACTCCTCTCCTTGTCGCGGTGATGGTCGCAACGGGAAATTCCTCGCCCACGGTTGGCTCCCCTGCGCCGGACTTTACCGCACCTTCGACAGGCGGCGAGCTGAGCTTGAAGAGTCTGCGAGGCAGGTGGGTGGTGCTCTACTTTTTCCCCAAAGCATTCACGCCGGGATGCACTGCCGAGTCGTGTTCGCTCCGCGATGGATTCGATGGACTCCGCTCGCTCGATGCAGTGGTCATTGGCGTCAGCACCGATGATCTGGAGACGCAGCGGAAGTTCAAGGAAAAGTACGCACTGCCTTTCGAGCTTGTTGCCGATAGCGATAAGCGCGTTGTCAAGGCGTACGACGTCAGCGGCATGCTCGGCTTTGCCAAGCGGCGAACGTTCATCATTGACCCCAAGGGGATCATTCGCCACATCATCGAGGATGTGGAAACCAGCACGCACGCCGAGCAAGTCCGGAAGATTTTGGCAACGCTCCGCGCAGAAAAGTAGCCGCTACGGGAAGAGCACGCTCAGCGAACGGAGTCCAAGCGGCTCGACTGCCAGAAAACCTTCTGCGTAGCGCACACCGATCATGCTCCCCCAGTAGCGGGCGCGTGCAACGACGCTCTCGAGGAAGTCTGGTCGAGAGAGCACAGTCTCCGGTTCATCGCTCTGGTAGCGCTCGGGAACGTACACTTGCGAGGCGTAGGCTCGAATGGCTTCGAGCTTTTGCTCGAACGTTTGGCTGATGTCCACGAAAAAATCTGCTTCGTGGTGGTATGCCTGGATGTACGAGTAGAGCCGTGCTGGGCGGTAGGGTTCTTGCTCGGTTCCATCGGGTCCGAAGGTATGCAAGCGCGCCAAGCCACTTTTGAAGTAGGCGCTCCGCACGATGCGGTGGACGGCCTCGTGGTCAGGGTGACGCTCAAACGGGGGAGGAAAGAGTACCACGTGTGGGCGATACTGCCGAAGCACACGCACAAGCTCGACGATCGCATCATCAGTCGGTGCGATTGCACTATCGGGCATGTCGAGGAACTCCCGGCGATGAACGCCCAAGATCTCCTGCGCACGGCGCGCTTCCTCCAAGCGGAGCGATGCAGAACCGCGCGTGCCATATTCACCGCGGGTGCAGTCCACAATGCCGACGCGGTATCCCTCGCGGACAAGTGCAGCGAGCGTCCCGCCTACGCAAAGCTCGACATCATCAGGATGGGCACCGATTGCTAAAACGTCCACGGTCATCGTTGGGAAAGGTCAATCGTTGAGGTGCGCGAAAATCGGGACTGCATCCAATAGCGTGGAATACTTTTTGCGCGCTGTGGTGTTACGTTTGCAACTGCGGAGTGTTTGTGCTGCACGCGTCTGTGCGCTGCATGCCACCAGGTGTTGGTTTACCGCGAGATATGCCGATGAACCGTCGCGTTTTCCTTGGGCTGGAACGCCGTGCGCCTGCCCGTCTTGCAGAGCCAATAAGCTCGATCGAGCCGTACGAAGAACCACTTCAGCGCAGTGACGTGCTCCACCTGTTGCGGAGACTCACGTTTGGACCCACCCCGGAGCTTGTCGAGCAACTGATCGGCAAGAGTGCCGAGGAGGCTGTTGATCTCTTGCTCGGCGATCCAAGCCAAGAGCCGCCTGTGCCATCTCCTGGGGCATGGGTAAACCAGGAGCAGGAAGATCCGCGCGGAGTGG
>BEHW01000131.1 GCA_002898675.1 bacterium HR20 | reverse complement strand
TCGTGGTGTAGAGCACGCGCATCGAACGGTTACGTTCGATGATGCGGTTGCCAATCGCTTGGACAAGGTGGGTTTTCCCAAGCCCAGTAGCGCCGTAAATCACCAGTGGGTTGAAGCGCGTTTTCCCCGGTTGGTCAGCAACAGCGCACGCAGCCGAGTACGCCAGTTGATTGCTCTCACCGGCGATGAAGCTCTCGAACGTATAGCGGCGATTGAGGTAGGCTGCAAAATCTGCCGCTGGCGGTGCTGCTGGAGCAAACGGTAATGGCGGCTGGACCGCAGTCGTCGTTGCATGGCGAAACGCAGGCAGCCGGATCGTCCGCTGCTCGAGCGATTCGGTGCTTTGCTCGACGACGACTTCGTACTTGAGCCGTGCGCCAGTGCCGAGCACCTGGTAGAGCGTCTTTTGGAGCAAGCCGTAGTAGTGCTCTTCGAGCCATTCGTAGAAAAACTGGCTTGGTACCTGGAGCACCAGCTCACGGTCTTGGCAGCGCACGGGTTTGATCGGCTCGAACCAGGTATGGTAGTGCTGGGCAGAAACGTTGTCTTTGATGATCGCAAGACACCGCTCCCACACTGCCGGGGCATCCTGGAGATTGCCTGTCGGCAACGAGGGACGCTGCTGTTCTTGCTTGAGCGTCTCGAGCTCAGCACCGCCGAAGAGAGTAAGTCCAGGTGGTTGCTTTTTCGGCAAGGCATCCTCCCGAGCGGAATGAAACGTACACCACAGCCCGCCTCCCTGCCGGTACGGCGTGGAGCATTCGATGCGCTGATCCGATCGTTGCGCACGTCTCTTTGGCACCGATCAGAGCAACACACAGAAGGCAGCGACCGTCCGCAAGTAAGCGGGCGCAAAATTCGCTTATTGACCCCTCGACTTGCAAGAGAAAATTTGTCAGCTGCAAAAAAATGTGCGACTGTTTGCACAGGATCGTTCACCCAGATGAACTGCCTATCGCGAGTGCTCCCTCCTCCCTACCAGCGCGTTTCATGCGGTTTGAAACAAAACGCGTGCTGCCCTCGATGAACGCTCATCGAAGGCAGCACGCAGACGTAAAGGAGATTGCCAGTCGTTACTTGAGGTCTTGCGCGACAAACGGCAGCAACGCCAGATGCCGTGCGTACTTGATGGCACGCGCTACTTGCCGCTGTTGGTATGCGGTCAATCCTGTCACTCGCCGCGGCAGAATCTTGCCTTGGTCGTTGATGAACTGCGAGAGGAATTTCGCATCGAGATAGTCCACGACTTTGGAATCACCGAGTGGGGATTTCCTTTTGCGGAATGCGGACTGGCGACCGCGAAATGGCGATACGATCGCCGACATCCCTTCGCCGTTGGCTTCTGGATCGAGCTCCTGACGACGTCGTCGCATTGCTTATGCTCCTTGTTGTTGTTTCCGTAGCTCCTGCGTCTTCTGCATCCGCTTGTTGAAGCGATCGACACGGCCTGTCGTATCAACGAGCGTTTGTTTGCCGGTGTAAAACGGATGCGATTTGGAATCAATTTCCAGCACAAGCCGATCGGATTTTGCGTAGCACGACCGGGTCTGGAACGTGGACCCATCGGTCATGACCACAGTGATTGGGCGGTATGCTGGATGAATACCTTTCTTCATGGCGTTATGAACGAGTGATGTCAATACTGTCGAGCTTTGATACATCGGGCACCTTGACGAAGCGCTCGAAGAACTTGACTGTTCCTTTTGCCGAGCGATATGCTTTGATGACGCGAACCGACACAAGACTCTCGTCGCGGTGCAACTTCTTGACTTTGTCGGCAAACGATTGCTGTTTTTTTGCCATTGGCGGACGTCCGTAATGAAACACACTGTGGGTGGTGAGAGAGTCGAACTCCCGACCTTCTGCTTGTAAGGCAGACGCTCTAAACCACCTGAGCTAACCACCCGCCCTGTGCGTGCGGGATGCAAAAATACGGAGCAGTGCGGCATTATCAAACGACTTCCATCCGTCGGACCGCAGGCACACGCAACTGAACGAAGCGCTCGATCCCCGCACGGAGTGTCATCAGCATCAACGGGCACTCTGCGCATGCACCGAGGAAGCGTATCTCGGCAGTTTGCGTTTCCGCTTCGTAGCGAACAAGTTCAACATCGCCTCCATCTTGCTGGAGGTACGGCCGACACTCTTCCAAGGCTGCGATGATCGCGCGTTCGGTTTCTTCGTCCCGCAAGGGAAGCTCCGCCACCGGGGGTGGGGTTTTCCTCATAGGCGAATCTCGACTGTTGGCTGTTGCCGTCGGCGTGCATTCTGCTGGCGGAGGTACCGCAGCAGTGCAAGTGTCAGCGTGCGATACGCATCGCCAATGGATGCGCTACTTTCTGGATCGAGGACAGCGGGGATGCCGCTGTCGCTCGCGGTGCGGACGTCATCGTGAATGGGAATTTCGCCCAGGAAGGGCACACCGGCTTCGTCGGCGAGGCTTCTGCCGCCACCTTGGCCGAAGATGTAGTAGCGCTTATCGGGTGCATCGGGTGGAATGTAATAGCTCATGTTCTCGATGATGCCGAGAATCTCGACGTTCAGCCGGCGGAACATCGCGATACTTCGGCGGACATCGGCCAGTGCCAAACGTTGCGGCGTCGTCACGATCACTGCACCACTGAGCGGAACCTGCTGGGCCAGCGTCAGTTGTACATCACCTGTTCCCGGCGGAAGATCGAACACGAGCGTATCGAGCTCGCCCCAGTCAATCTGTTCGACGAGCGTCCGAACGTAGCCTGCCAGCATCGGTCCGCGGAAGATCGCTGCTTGGTCGCGCTGCATGATGAATCCCATCGAAGCAACTTTGATGCCGTACTGCTCGTGGGGATACCCAACGATCGTCCCATCGTCGCGCTTTTCTGCCAGGAGTGTTGCGCCTTCCAATCCAAACAGTGTCGGAACGCTCGGGCCATAGATGTCCGCATCGAGCAGCCCGACGCGCAGCCCCTCGAGCAGCAGCGATGCAGCAAGATTTGCAGCGACAGTGGATTTCCCGACGCCACCTTTCCCCGATGCAACGGCGATTGTATCCTGGACTCCGCTCAGCAGCCGCTTTGGAACAGCAGGCTCTATCACGAGCGGACGTGCGTGGACGACACACTGCCGATCGGGCACGATGCTTCCAGCAGCTGCAACGATGTCGCGGTCAAGCTGCTGCGCAAGATGGCGATAGATCGGAGGTACAAGTTCAAGGTACACGTCGAGCGCACTGCCATCACCTTCGGTGATCGAGTGGACTGCACCAAGCTCACCGAGCGACTGGCCGAGGTCTGGATCCACGATCGCCCCGATACGCTCTGTCAGCGCGCGGAGGGTAGCTTCTGCGAGCATGGGTCTCAAGTGCAATAGTTCGAAGATGCAGTGCGGGGCAGCACACAACTGGCGTTGCTACTGCCCCGCACGAGCTGGTTGACATGCGATGGTGCTCTGCACAGTTAGCGCACGATGAGCGCAGGCGCTGTTGCTACTACACTACCCTGCACGCGAAGCTGAATGCTGTAGCTTCCGGCAGGCAGCGCGTGGACGTCGAGCATCGTCCCTTGCACGCCACTCGACGGCGAAAGTGTACGCTCGAGCACAATCTGCCCAAGTGGATTGACAACGACAAGCTGGCCATTGGAGGTGATCCCAGCACATGCAACTTCAATCTGATCGCTTGCTGGAGTTGGGCTAACGGTAAGCCGTGCCTGGGATACTGCCGCCGTTGGTTCAACGCTCGATACAGCACTGACCAGCGCATAGCTCACATCGTGCGGGATGTCGTAGATGCGGTTGACAAAATCTTGCGGAGCGCTTGCCAGCAGCCGACCTGCGGGCGATTGCTGATTCCAATCGCTGGGTGCAAGAGAGCGAAGCACGAGCAATGGGATTTGAGAAAGCGATGGCACAAGGTGTGGAATATGCGTGCCTTTGTTGAAATAGCGGTCTTCGGTGAGATTTTTCGGTTGGCTCCATCCAGCATCGCTCAGCGACCGGTACGCCAGGAAGATGTTGAAAACCGGCAGTGAATCTACTTGCACTTCGCCAGTCGGCTGTCCAGTTTGCTGGTCGTACTGAATCGCTGTCTGCGGTGGATTGATCGTGATCGAACCAGCGCTCGGGACCGCATCAATCCACTTGACGACAAGCGCTGAACCATCGGCAGTACGGGCAACTTCGATTTCGTTGCCAAGCGAGGAAATCACCTCGTCGCAGACGAGCTGTTCGTAGTTCCGCGCTTGCGATGCAGAATCGTTGTAGCCATACACAACCGGGATGTCTGCAATCGGTGCAATCAGACGAATC
>BEHW01000130.1 GCA_002898675.1 bacterium HR20 | reverse complement strand
ACATGCAGCACATGCTGCGGTCTCCGTTTCCCTTCGCCGGCATTACCCGGATCAGGTACTGAGAGTGTGTTCTCAGCCGCACACTGATCGTGCGCAGCACCTCTAACGGAGCGCCGCAAATATACACCGCGCCTGCGGCTCGTAGTTTTGCTCGAGGTGATTCACAATGCCATGCGATTCCACCTGCAATGAACCTACAACGCGTGATACTTGCGCTCTGCGTAGTCGCCACCACGGCAATCGCAGCTCCAACTCAGTGGGATTGGCGCATTCGCGGCTCGATTTCTGTGAGGCTCGATGCAATCACCACAGCAGCATTTGAACGCCCAGCAGTGACGATCCGCATCGAGCGGGTCTCGCCCGAGTGGTACGAGCCAGGGAAAATCGCCATTGCCCTCCGCAGCCGAACTGCGCCGACGACGCTCGGCAGTCTCCCTGCAAGCGTGCAGAGCATCCTTTCGCACTTTGGTGTCCGACAAGCAAAACCGTACCTTTCTCCGACGGATGTGCCTATCGTCCAAGCACGCAGCGTGGGTCTGGAACGGGTGGTAATTGCATGGTTCGATCCGGGCTTCGATCCCTTCGATGTTGCAGCTGCACTGATGGAAAACCCCGACGTCGAGTATGCAACACCGCTCTACATCCGGCGCGCATTCCTCCAGCCGAACGACCCGCAACTTGGGCAGCAGTACGCAATCAGCCGTATGCAACTCCCCGCCGCGTGGGACATCACCACTGGCTCGGCATCGGTCAGCATTGCCATCATTGACTCGGGGACCGACTACGAGCATGAAGATCTGGCGGGCAATCTCTGGACGAACCCCGGCGAAACAGGCACCGACGCCCAAGGTCGCGATAAACGCACAAACGGCATTGATGACGACGGCAACGGGAAAATTGACGATTGGCGCGGATGGGACTTCATCGGGAACGTTACGCGAACTGAGTTTCTCAGCGGCACCGTCCGCGAAGACAACGACCCGAAGATCCGCGCGATGACAATCCCCGCAGAAATGCAGCACGGAACCAATAGCGCCGGTGCAGCTGCTGCAGTAACCAACAACGGGCGTGGGATTGCATCGCCTGGGTTCCAATGCCGTTACATCCCCATCAAGTGCGGCTCCGATGATGCCTCGCTGGCAGGCTCGGTCCTCCGTGGCTACGACGCAATCCTCTACGCAGCACGGCTCGGCGCAACGATCATCAATTGCTCGTGGGGTGGGCCAGGCGGCTCGCCACTCGAACAGCAAATCATTGACCAAGCGCGCGCGCTCGGATCCTTCATCGTCGTCGCGTCGGGGAACGAGGGCGTCAACCTCGACGGGCAGCCATTCTATCCCGCGTCGTATCACGGAGTGTTCACCATTGGCGCCAGCACAGCGAGCGATGCACCAGCGAGTTTTTCCAACTACGGCACCGCTGTTGCCGCCTACGCACCAGGAGCCGGCATCCGCACGACCACAGTCAATAACGCCTACACCACTGTGGATGGTACCTCGTTTGCAACACCACTGGTCAGCGGTGTTGCAGCACTGCTGCGGAGCCTGCACCCGGAGTGGTCGCTCGATCAAGTTGCCGCGCAGCTCCGCTACTCGTGCGATCCACTCAGCGGGGTGAGTCAGAACAATCGTCCGCTCTACTACGGACGGATCAACGCCTACCGTGCGCTCGCTGCAAATCGCACCTTCGCCAGCGGTATGCGATTCCCAGGCGTGCAACTTGTTGGCGTCACCGTTGACGGCGCCACTGCGATCAATTCGACCGATCCGCACACGCTCCAGCTTCGGATCCGCAACCTGCTTGCCCCTGCCAGCACTGTTCGGCTGGCCATCGCGGTTTCCAGCAATGCCACGCTCGGACAGACCACACTCACAACAAGCTCGCTGGGAACGCTCGAAGAGCGAACGCTCTCGACGACGATTCGCCTTGTGCCCCCGGTGTACTTCTACGATGGGAGCGTCCAGCTCCGCATCACAATCACTGCCGACAGCATCACCGACTATGCATCGGTGGAAGTCCCCATCGAGCTGCCGACGCAGAATACCTACACGCGGCTGGCAAGGAATCTGCCCTATACGTTCGTCGCCATCGCAACGCGCGGCCTGTCGGGTGTTTGGGCGGTCGGTCGTTCCCCACTCGGTCGGGCAGTGGTGTACCGTTCGACAGGAAATGTGATCGACACCGCCTCGTTGAGCGGTACTTTGACGACGCTCGGCATCGCATCGAATTCCATCGTCTGCGTTGGCACCAGTGCAGGACAAATTCACCGCACAACCGACGGAGGATCTTCATGGCGAGCAATTTCCGTTAGCGCGATCACACCGAGCGTCCAAGGCATCGTCTTCTTCGATGCAAGCCGTGGTGTATGCATCGGGCTTCCCTTGAGTGGCTCCTGGAGGCTTGGTCGCACAAGCGATGGCGGCGCTACCTGGCAAGCTGGAGAGCTATTGCCCGCACCAAGAAGTGGCGAACGCACCGTGCACGCAGCGATCGCGAGCTTGGGCGATACTCTCTGGATTGGCACCACTGCTGGCCGTATCTTCCGCAGCACCGACCGCGGTGCAACATGGACTGCATCGGACGTTGCCAGCAGCATGCGCATCGTCTCGGTCACGTTCTCCAGCAGCACGCTCGGCTACTGCCTTCTCCAGCCAAGCAGCGGGCAGCAGACCATGAGCATTTATCGCACCACCGACGGCGGGACCACCTGGACGCCGGTCGGCCTGCCGTTGAGCAATCCACTGCCCGTGGCACTCTACGCACCGCTCCGATCACGATTTCTCTTTGCCATCTGCAGTGGCAGCCAGGTCCTGCGCTCTGCCGATAGTGCCGCAACGTGGCAACCGATTCTCACTGGCAATGGGGGGAGCGCAACTGCCGCCTTCGGGACAACCTCAGGGCAAAATGCGACGCTCTACATGGCTGGGCAGACGATTGCCTCGCTCCGTGTTTCGATCGCCCAAGAGGGGCCGATCTTCCGCAGTACACCCAGCGATACGCTCGACTTCGGCACGGTTCGACTCGATTCGAGCGCCGAACGAGTGCTCACCATCTCCAACACTGGGCAAAGCGTCCTCTCCATCACTGGTGCAACCATTGATACGCTCACCGCAAGCCCTGACGAATTCCAGCTCGAAACTGCGCTTCCACTCTCGATCGGTGCCAGTAGCTCCCAAACGCTCACCATTCGCTTCCAGCCACGCACTGCCGGCGAGCGACGTTCGCTGCTACGACTGCAGACGAACGCCACTCCTGGCGAACATGCGATCATCCTCCGCGGCATTGCAATGACAGCGAGCTCGGTTCCCTCCGGCAATCACCCTGCTGCCTGCGCTCCGATCCAGCGCGGCCAGGAGCTGGCGGTAGAATGCCCATGCACCAATGCCGGCGAGTTTACGCTCGAACTCTGGTCGCTGTCGGGCACGCAACTGCTGTCGCACACGTCAGCCAGCGGCCCCCTGCTGATCCAGCAGAGCACTCTCCCGAGCGGCGTCTATGCGTATCGGCTCCGCTGCCAGGATGGGACGTACTTTTGCGGCACGATCCTCCTTGTTCAGTAGCACCCGCGAAACCCAATGGCAACCTTCGGTATCGAAAGTAACGGCCGGCTGGAAAACACCGCGGTCTATTACAACGGCGAGCAACTGGCAGGCTTACGGCAGGTGCTCTTGAACCTTGCCGAAGATGGTACGTTCGATGCGCTCATCAGCTACCGCGGCGATGATGGGCAGCTCTACACTCGCAACCCGTTTACCGACTACCTCGATCGCATCCGCACAATGCCGCCATCGTTTACCGAAGAGGAAGCTCGCTCGATGCGGCTGCTTGTCATCGAGAGCGATGGCGACATCGAACACACACTCGTCTATCTCGACGACCAGCCCCTCGATGGGATCGTGCAGCTATTTGTCAACATCAGCGTTCCCGATAGCACCGAGCAACCGAAAAAGCTCTTCTTCCGTCGCCAGCAGCCGAGCGTGCTCGATCGCGCTGAATTCAAAGCGGAAATTACCTTCCGCGAAGCCGATGGTAGATTGACAACTGAGCCGATTTTCTAAGCCGGACTCTCACTTCAGAAACGCAAGAAACTCCAGCGTTAGACGTCGTCTGCCACGAATGTACCCTTTTATCGCAGCCCGTTGCTGATGCGATACGTTCGATTTGCCCAATGGATCGGAGCGGTGCTGGGCATTGCTGTGGTGGTGCTCCTTTTGAGCAGCGATGCCTTTGCACAGCGTCGGAGTGGATCATTCGGTGGTTCGCGTGGGGCAAGCCGTAGCTACAGTATG
>BEHW01000129.1 GCA_002898675.1 bacterium HR20 | reverse complement strand
GATTGCAATTGCCTGATACGTACTTCCACGACCTTCGCGCAGACTACACCGCTCGCCGCGCACTCCTGCTTGAGGCACTTGCGGAAACGCCGCTCGTCGTCTTTCCACCAGAGGGGACCTACTACGTCGTGGCGGATATTTCGCCGGTAGCGCCCGAGATGAGCGGGTACCAGTGGTGTCGCTGGCTGGCTCAGACGGTCGGGGTGGCAGCGATTCCGCTCGAGGTGTTCTACCATGACCCAGCCGTGGGGCGATCGCTGGTGCGTTTTGCATTCTGCAAACAAGAAGAGACGCTCCGTGCCGCTGCCGAGCGCATCGTCGAACTTCGCGCAGTAGCTCCATGACGGCGACCGAACTTCCTGGCTCGTGGACACGACAAGAAATTCTTGCCCTGAGCGTACTGCGCGGTGTTCATGGTGTGGATTTGCGCCGTGCTGTCGAGAGCCGTCGTTCGCTCGAGCATGTGCTTGCCGAGCCTCCACCCTGGATCGAACGCATCATTCGGCAAGAGGAGCTGTTCGATCAGCAGAACTCGGCAGCGCTCCTCGAACGCGCGCAAGAGCATGTTGCTGCACTCGCAGCATTCGGTGCACGCGCGGTCACGTTTTGGGATGAGGATTATCCCGCCTTGCTCCGTCAGATTCCCTATCCACCGATGGTGCTCTACGTTTGGGGGGCACTCCAGCAGTCTGATGCGCTGGCGATTGCGATCGTTGGTACGCGGCGATGCACCACGTATGGACGACTCTGCACCGAGCGCTTCGCACGAGAATTTGCGCAGGCAGGGTGCATCGTCGTCAGTGGGTTGGCAAACGGGATTGATTCGATAGCGCATACGGCAACACTCGACGCTGGTGGCATCACCTACGCAATCATCGGTTCGGGGCTGGATCGGCTTAGCCCAAGCGCAGCGCGGCGTCTTGCCGAACGTATCGTCCATGCTGGAGGGGCAGTCATCAGTGAATATCCCATGGGCACTGTTGCACGCCCAGCGTATTTTCCGCAGCGGAACCGCATCATCAGTGGGATTGCCCGGGCGGTGCTGGTTGTCGAAAGCAGGCGCGAGGGTGGATCGCTCATTACCGCGCACTTTGCGCTCGACCAATCGCGCGACCTCTACGCAGTACCGGGAAATATCACCTCGCCGACAAGCGAGGGCACCAATCTCCTGATTGCTCGGCAGAAAGCAGCAATCGCAGTAAGCCCGGCTCAGGTGCTCGAAGAGCTCGGAGTTGCTCCAGTGGCAGCATCGTCTGTGCAGGAGCTGGAATTTCAATCGCCGTTGGAACGGCAACTCTGGGAGCTTCTCTCCGGTGAGCCTCAAAGTGCAGATGCGCTCGCTGTGCAGCTTGGCATTGGCATCGGAGAGGTGCTCAGCACCTTGCTGGTGATGGAATTCCGTGGCATCGTCCGGCAACTGCCAGGTAAGCAGTTTGTTCGTACTCGGTGAGGAACTTGGTTGCACGCTCCAGATCCTGCTTTGAGGTTCGCTCGGCTCCACCTTCGCGATGGCGCGGCATATCCTGCACATGACGCTGGAGTTGATTCGTCCTCGCATGACGCCCTGTGCATACTACGCAGTTGCATCGATACGCATAGCAAATGTCTTTCCTGATCCAAACTGCTGCTCAGGTAGTGCTGCGCCAGGCTATTGCTCAGGATTGCGATGCCAAGGTGGAACCATACCAATGAAATTGCTGCTGCACCGCTACTGTGAGCACTATTGAGGTGCGGCTGTAAAGTCGAAACTGCGATTCGGTGTTTATTTTTGTTCAGATGTGGGTAGATTTGGGAAGGTTCTCCTTGGCGAGAGTCGGGAGAACGTGATGTCCAACAATTGAGAGGTGCATGATGCACAGTTGCACGTTTGTTTCCCCTCGACGGTGGCGTCTGTGGGTATTTCTGTTGTTTGCGCTGCTGGGCAGTCCATCGCTTATTGCCCAAGTTGATGGCGGACGTGCTGCCTTTGGTTTCAATGCCGGGCTTGCCAAATACTTTGGTGAATTCAGTGACAATTCCTGGTGGCTCGGTGGCGATGCGTTCATTCGCTACAATATCGTTCCAATGCTTGCCCTCCAAGCACAGTTCAACATTGCTAACCCGCGCTTTCGAGTCAATGTTGATAACGCAATCGCGAAGTACACCGACTACTACGGGACTGGTCCGAACGCCCGCGAGGGGGGCACCTATCCCAATGGCACGCGGATTCCCGGAGGAGAGATCGGCGAAGATGGGCGGAACAACATTCGCATTTTTTCTCCAGAACTACTTCTCTGTGTGAACTTGCTTCCCAGCCAGCGGTTCAATCCTTACATCTTCGGTGGAATTGGATTGATGAATTTCCAGGTACGCCCTGGTCTTGCTGGTGGCGGCGGGCTGGGGCCAAACGGTAGTGTCGGAGTACTGCCCGGCCAAGCTGCAGGGCTCTACTCAACGAGTGGGTTCAATGGCGGCGTCATATTCCCAACAGGGATTGGGTTTGAGATGTACCTTACCGACGACCTTGTCCTCAATGGACGCGGGACGTTTCGCTTTACCTCGACCCCGTGGCTTGATGACTACAACCCTGGACACATGAAAGACGCCAATGGACAACTCCTTCCAGCTCCACCGGGGACAACACCAAACAAAAAGGATGCATTCCTGACTATCGGCATTGGGCTGAGCTACTACGTCTTCGGCAATGCCGATTTCGATGGCGATGGAATTCCCAATGGCCAAGAGCGAATTCTCGGCACTGACGAAAACAATCCCGACACCGATGGCGATGGTTTGCCTGATGGTTTCGAGTACCGTGGGCTGCGGGTTGTCCCCAACGGATGGACCGCCGAACGCATTGCACAGTTACCAGAAACCGACGAGCGCTCCGATCCACGCAAGGCAGATACTGATGGCGATGGATTGAACGATTATGAAGAACTCGTCCGCACCCATACCAAGCTCACCATCCCCGACACCGATGCCGACGGTATCAATGATGGATCAGAGGTTGCTCGCAAGACCGATCCACTCAAGCCCGACACCGACGGTGATGGCTTGATTGATGGCGACGAAGTGAACACAACCAAGACCGATCCACTCAAGCCCGACACTGACGCGGATGGGCTCAGCGATGGCGACGAGGTGCGCAAATACAACACGAACCCACTCGCACTCGATAGCGATGGTGACGGGCTCAGCGATGGCGAAGAAGTTAATCGAACCCACACCAATCCTACTGTTGCTGATACCGATAGCGACGGACTCCGCGATGGGGACGAGCTGCGGACCTACCGGACCGATCCACTCAAATCTGACTCCGACAACGATAAACTTAGCGATGGCGACGAAGTCCGCACATATAAAACCGATCCACTCAAGCCCGACAGTGACGGCGACGGACTTAGCGACGGCGAGGAAGTCGCAGTGTACAAAACCAATCCGCTCAGCACTGATAGCGACGGCGACAAGCTTAGCGACGGCGACGAAGTGCACACCTACCACACGGACCCAACAAAATCCGATACCGATGGTGATGGCCTCAGCGATGGCGATGAAGTGCTCACCTACAAAACCAACCCAACCAAACCTGATACTGACGGCGACGGGTGCAGTGACGGCAAGGAAGTTACAGAGCTGCGAACTGACCCACTCAACCCCGATACCGATGGTGACACGATCACAGATTGTGTCGATCCCTGCCCGACCGAGAAAGGTCTCGCCAGAAAAGAGGATGCCGAGAAAGCAAAAGTCAAACCTGGTTGTCCTGGCGTCATCGTTGGTACGAAGATTGACTTTCCGGACATTCTGTTCATTGTCAACACTGACGAGTTCAACTTCAAGGAACCCTCGACGCTTGCTAGCCTGCGGAAGCTACTCGAGTACATGCAGCAGTGCGACAACCTTGGTGTGATCATCGAAGGACATGCATCTGAAGAAGGCAATCCCAAGCGTAACCAAGTGCTCTCCGAGTTGCGAGCCAAGAAAGTACGCCAATGGCTGATCGAACAAGGTGTTTCGCCAAGCAAAATCCTCGGTGCGATCGGATACGGGACCACACGCCCGAAGATTAAGGAGCGGAAGGATATGACACCCCAAGAACGGGAAGAAGCACGCAAAGCCAATCGTCGCATCTCCATCAGCGTCGAGCGCTCCTGCTAAAATCAACGTTCCTTGCTCCCTGAGGATACATACGCGGGCAGGCTCTGCAGATAGTCTGCCCGTATGTATGTGTACTAGGTCTGCACGATGTTAGAACACCTGTGCGCCAAGTGGTACCTCAGCATCGGGTGTGAGCAGTACGACTGAACCATGCGCATCGGGAACGCCGAGCACGAGAACCTCTGAGACAAAATCCGCAATCCGCTTTGGGGAGAGGTTGGTCACAGCAACGA
>BEHW01000128.1 GCA_002898675.1 bacterium HR20 | reverse complement strand
CAGGCGAAGATTTCCGCGAAGTGCTTACTGCCGTCATTAGCGTCAAAGTACCCGAACCGCAGTTTGAGGGTCAAACAAAAACACGGCTGGGCAACAGCGAAGTCGAAGGAATCGTCCGCTCGATCGTGAGCGAGCAGCTTGCACGGTATCTCGATGCGAACCCAGGAGTCGCACGGCGCATCATCGAAAAGATCACGCTCGCTGCCGAAGCCCGGATCAATGCGCGGAAAGCGCGCGAACTAACCCGGCGCAAGAACGCGCTCGACTCGTTGGCTCTGCCTGGTAAGCTGGCCGACTGTAGCTCGACTTCTCCGGAAGACTCCGAGCTCTTCATCGTCGAGGGTGATTCTGCCGGTGGCTCAGCCAAGCAAGGTCGCGACCGCCGCTTCCAGGCAATTCTACCAATCAAAGGGAAGCCAATCAACGTCCACAAAAATCGGCTGGTCAAGATTCTTGAAAACGACGAAATCAAGGCCATCCTCACGGCAATTGGTGGCGGTTTTGGCGATGATTTCGACCTTTCGAAGGTTCGCTACGGCAAAATCATTTTGATGGCCGATGCCGACGTTGATGGTTCCCACATTCGCACGTTGCTGCTGACGCTGTTCTTCAACTTCATGCCAGAGCTGATCACCGCAGGACGTCTCTACATCGCCCAACCACCGCTGTACAAAATCAAAAAAGGCAAGCAGGAGTACTACGCCTACAACGATGCGGAACGCGATGAGATCATCGCGCGCATCCGCAAGGAGAAAGCCGATCGCTCCAAAGCGAAGACTGCCGCCGATGAGCAACAGCCAAGCGAAGACGGCGAACTTTCGACTACTCCTGATGGCATCGTTATCCAACGCTTCAAAGGGCTTGGGGAAATGAACCCTGAGCAACTCTGGTCCACGACGATGAATCCTGAAACGCGTGTCCTCCAGCAAGTGACCATCGAAAGCGCACAAGCAGCAGCACATCTGATTGACACCCTCATGGGCAACGACGTCCCGCCACGGCGTGAATTCATCGAACGCAATGCACTGGCAGTGCGCAATCTCGACATTTAGCCGCCTGGTAGAGCAAGACAGACATACCACCAGCCAATTGACCTCTGCCAACATCTCCACCAGGAGCCGGACTCCTATTTTCGCAGCGTACGGTATGCCTATTGATCTTCCACCACGATAACCGATGATCGAACTTCCCGTCGTTGAGTACACCGAACCAATCGACCGCCGCCCAGAGTGGCTCAAAGTCCGTGCTCCAGGAGGCGATGCCTACGCACATTTGAAGACGATGATGCGCGCAAAAGCCCTCCATACCGTATGCGAAGAAGCGCGATGCCCGAATATCGCTGAATGTTGGGGAGCAGGGACCGCTACGTTCATGATCGGCGGGGATACGTGTACGCGTTCGTGTGGCTTCTGTGCTGTCAAAACCGGCAGGCCGCTTCCGCTCGACTGGGATGAACCACGCCGCGTCGCTGAAGCAGTGCATCACATGCGACTTGTGCACTGCGTGATCACATCGGTCAACCGCGACGAACTGCCCGATGGGGGCGCACGGCTCTGGGCAGAGACAATTCGCGCCGTACGTCAGCTCAACCCAACAACAACGGTCGAGGTACTAATCCCCGATTTCAAGGGAAAACTCGACGCAGTGCAGATTGTGCTCGATGCCCAGCCAGATATCCTCGGGCATAACACCGAAACTGTTCCACGTCTGTACCGTCGGGTGCGACCACAAGGGAAGTTCCAGTGGACGCTCGACGTCCTCCGCTACGCAAAAGAGCAGGGCTTCCGCACCAAGAGCGGGATGATGCTTGGCCTTGGCGAAACCAAAGACGAGGTGCTCGCTGTTATGGAAGAGCTCCGCGCGGTTGGCTGCGACATCCTCACGCTCGGACAGTACCTGCAGCCGACGAAAAACCATCTGCCGGTCGAACGGTTCGTTCACCCAGATGAATTTGCCGAATACCGCGAGCGTGGCATTGCAATGGGCTTTCTGCACTTGGAATCAGGGCCACTTGTTCGCAGCTCGTACCATGCCGAACGGCACGTTCCCAATCGCCCAGGCTGAGGTACTCACCAGCGGAGCGGCGCTGTCTGCATTGGTGATCGTCCGCACGTTCTTGAGCCTCGCCTGCGCTCGAGCAAGGGCGGAGCAAGCAATTGGCAGTATGATACCGTGATCAGTGTTTGTTGAATTTTTTCAGTGCTTCTCTATGGCATTCAACGGAGTTGACTACTACCAGCTCGACGAACTTCTCTCCCCCGAAGAGCGGATGGTGCGCGACACCGTCCGCGAGTTTGTCGAGAACGAAGTAATCCCAATCATCGAAGAGGCTTACCAGCAGGCCTACTTCCCAATGGAGCTTGTGCCGAAGATGGCTGAGCTTGGTCTTTTCGGAATGACGCTGCCGCAAGAGTATGGCTGCGGTGGGATGAACAACATGAGCTACGGCCTTGCAATGCAAGAGCTCGAACGCGGCGATTCTGGCGTGCGTTCCTTTGCGTCAGTCCAGAGTTCGCTGGTGATGTATCCCATCTACGCATACGGCTCGGAAGAGCAGCGGCAGCGCTGGCTACCGCGCCTTGCCAGAGCAGAGGCGATCGGCTGCTTCGGTTTGACCGAACCTGACTATGGCTCGAACCCTGCGGGGATGATTACAACCGCAACGAAAATTGATGGTGGCTATCTCCTCAATGGAGCCAAGATGTGGATTACCAACGGCTCGATTGCAGACGTCGCTGTTGTCTGGGCCAAGCTTGACGGTGAAATCCGTGGCTTCTTGGTGGAGAAAGGCATGAAAGGCTTTTCCGCGCCAGAGATGAAGAACAAGCACTCACTGCGGGCTTCGGTGACGTCGGAGCTGATTTTCCAGGACGTCGAAATCCCCGAGGAAAATCTCCTGCCCAATGCGCGTGGGCTGAAGGCGCCGCTCTCCTGCTTGACACAGGCACGCTACGGTATCGCGTGGGGTGCAATCGGTGCTGCAATGGCGTGTTACGATGCTTCGGTCAAGTACGCAACAACACGCATCCAGTTCGGCAAGCCTATCGGAGCATTCCAACTTGTACAGGAAAAGCTCGCCACGATGCTTACTGAAATCACCAAAGGACAACTCCTCTGCTGGAGACTGGCAAAGCTCAAAGATGCTGGAACGCTCCGTCCACAACAGGTTTCGCTCGCAAAGCGGAATAACGTTGCCATTGCCCTCGAGATCGCACGCCTTGCGCGTGACATACATGGCGCCAACGGAATCACGAGCGAATATCCCGTCATGCGCCACATGCTCAATCTCGAGTCGGTCAAGACCTACGAAGGCACGCACGACATCCACACCCTCATTCTCGGCGCTGACATCACCGGCATCCAAGCGTTCTCATCGTAGGCGCTCGCGCAAGATGCTAGATGTTCGGGCGCGATATTTTCGCTGCCACACGTAGCACAGTGCGGCGCTCGCAGTATGCTTTGCTCCTTGCGTGTCGAGAATTTTGCAGTCATCGAGCAGGTCGAAATCGAGTTTGGCCCAGCACTCAACGTCATTACCGGCGAAACAGGAGCCGGCAAATCGCTCCTTGTGGAAGCGATGATGGCAGTTCTCGGAGAGCGAGCATCGAGCGAGAGCGTTCGGTCTGGTGCGCGGCGTGCGGTGATCGAGGCAACGTTCAACGTCGAAGGCAACCAGCACGTCCAGCGTCTTCTCACCGAGCACGATTACCAAAACGCTGAGCCTTCCGTCCTCATCCTTCGCCGAGAAATCGGACAGAGTAGTTCACGTGCATTTATCAACGACTCACCAGCACCACTCCAGCTGGTTCGGCAACTTGGAGACCTTCTGGTTGACTTCCATGGGCAGCACGAGCATCAATCTCTCCTGAAAGTTACTCTCCACCGCGTGTTGCTCGATGCGATCGGCGGACTCGATCGTCTCGTCGCGCAGTATCGGCAAACCTACGACACGCTCGGCGCACATATCGGGCAATATCGCCAGCTTCTCGAACGTGAGCACCAACTCCGCAGCGAGCGCGATTGGAAACGCATGCTCCTCGATGAACTGGAAGCACTCGCACCTCAGGAGGGGGAAAAGCAGGCACTGGAGGCAGAGCTACGACGCATTGAAAATAGCGAGCAACTCTTCGAGGGTTCCGCCAGCATCTACGCCTTGCTCTACGGTGGGGAACAATCGGCGCACGATATGCTCGTTCGCGCGCGCAACCTTGCAGAACAGCTCGCATCGCTCGATGAACCATTCCGTAGCGCTGCAGCTGAGCTGCGTGACTTAGTGATTCGCTGCGATGAACTTGCCAAGGACATCCAGCGCTATAATGCACAGCTCGAATTCTCACCGGAACGCTCGCTGCAAATTCGGGAGCGGCTTGCACAGCTTGCCCGACTGGAAAAGCGCTACGGCAGCATCACCAGTGCAATCGAAGCACGTGAGCGATTTACCCGCGAACTTGAACTTATCGAAAACTTCGACAGTGAGCTTGCCCACCTTCGCGATTCCATCGCTGTACTCCGCCGCGAGCTTGGCACGCTCGGCGAGCGACTCTCTGCAAAACGTCAGCAAGTCGCTCAACGGGTGGAACGCTCCATTGCGCAAATCCTCAGCCGACTCGGCATGCCCGACG
>BEHW01000127.1 GCA_002898675.1 bacterium HR20 | reverse complement strand
GCTGGATCCGCTTGAGCATCGGGCCATTGTCCACATATGCACTACGGACGACCACCGATTCAGGGCTCAAGTACTGATTATCCGCTTTTGCTTGGAGATTGGCAAGAGCCGATCGGAGCGTCATCTCTGCTACGTGCGAGGCGCGTTTATTGGTAAAACGCAGGATCGTGAGCGCTTCGGCAGCGCTCTTGCCTCGGATGAGATCAACGACAAGCCGCATCTTTCGCGGCGAGGATCGTACGTACCGTGCTACTGCGCGTGCTTCCATTGTTGATCGGCCTGGAGTTATTTCTTGGCTTTGTCTTCTTTGCGGTGACCAGCATGGCCACGGAACGTCCGCGTCGGAGCAAATTCCCCGAGCTTGTGACCAACCATGTTTTCCGTCACGTACACGGGGATGAACTTGTTGCCGTTGTGCACCGCGAACGTATGCCCGACAAAGTCGGGAATAATCGTCGAGGCTCTGCTCCAGGTCTTGATAACCTGCTTTTTGCCGCTTGCATTGAGCTGCTCGACTTTCTTGCGGAGCTTGTAGTAAACGAAAACGCCTTTTTTGAGCGAGCGTGCCATAGCCAGTCGTTACTTAGTGCGACGTCGAATGATAAGCCGGTCGGAGGCTTTGTGCTTTTTCCGCGTTTTCAAGCCTTTAGCCAATTGCCCCCACGGCGATCGTGGATGCTGGCGCCCACCACCGGACTTAGAGCGACCTTCACCGCCACCGTTTGGATGGTCAATCGGGTTCATTGCCATTCCACGCGTTTGGGGGCGAATGCCGAGCCACCGCGCCCGCCCCGCCTTGCCGAGCATGATGTTTTCGTGGTCGGCATTGCTGACCACCCCAATCGTTGCGCGGCATTGTGCGAGCACCATACGAATCTCGCCTGAGGGCAGCTTCAGCTGCGCGTACTTCCCATCGAAACCGAGAAGCTGCGCACCCAGACCTGCGCTCCGCACAAGCTGGCCGCCTTTGCCTGGCTTGAGCTCGATGTTGTGCACAAAAAGTCCCGGCGGAATCTTCGCCAGCGGGAGTGTATTGCCGACGTTGTAGTCAGCATTTTCACTGGAGACGATGCGATCACCAACGTTGAGCCCTTGGGGTGCGAGGATATAGCGGCGCTCGCCGTCGTCGTAGCGCACCAAGGCGATCCGCGCAGAGCGGTTCGGGTCGTATTCGATCGTCTCGACAGTGGCATAGACGTCGGTCTTATCGCGCTTGAAATCAATGATGCGGTAGAGGCGCTTGTGACGCCCCCCGCGATGGCGCGAGGTAATGCGGCCGGTGTTGTTCCTGCCACCGGTCGAGGGAAGCGGCTCGCAGAGCGGCTTATAGGGACGATCAGTGGTCAGATCGCTAAAGTCGCTGACCGAGTAGAACCTCGTCCCTGGTGTAATTGGTTTGAGCTGTCGCAGTGGCATTGTTCATCGCTTAGTCGTTTGTTTCACCTTCGCCGCTGACGACGTCGATCGAGTAGCCCGGCTTGAGCCGGACGTACGCTTTCTTCCAGGAGCGTGTCCGTCCTTCTTGGATGCCGCGGCGCGTGTAGCGGATACGGCGCTTGCCACGAACGGTGACCGTCCGGACCTTCTCGACTTTGACGCCGAACATCGCTTCGATTGCTTGGCGGATTTCGATTTTATTGGCGGTCCGCTCCACTTCGAAAACGTAGTGGTTGTGGATGCCTTTGACCTTCTCGGATTTTTCTGTCAGGATTGGGCGCTTGATGATCTGAATCATGCCGACACCTCGTGCGCTGTCCGACTTGGCGAAAGGATCGTTGTGAGCATATCAATCGCACCAGGCACAAGGAGCAGCTTCCGATGACTGAGGATGTGATATGCCGAGACTTTGTCTGCGAGCATCATATCCAGGTACGGAAGATTCCGCCCTGCGCGAAGCACCGTTGGGTTGAACGCATCAACGAGCATCAGTGTGGAGGTGCCCTCCAAACCCAGCGCTTTCATCACCCCCGCCATCAGCTTTGTCTTCGGCTGCTCAAGCTCGATGCCGTCAACGACGATGATGTTGCCTTCGCGGGCACGACACGAGAGCGCCGAGCGCCGTGCGAGCTGATTGACTTTCTTGGGTATCGCAATGGTGTACTTGTGCGGCTGTGGTCCGAATACTGTACCGCCACCGACCCACAGCGGCGAGCGGATCGAACCGGCACGCGCAGTGCCGCGTCCTTTCTGGCGCCAGGGTTTGCGCCCACCACCACGGACTTCTTGACGCGTTTTCGTCTTGTGCGTCCCTTGCCGCTGGTGCGCAAGGTACACCCGCACGGCTAAGTACATCGCGTGTTCGTGTGGTTCAATGTTGAAGACAGCGTCGGGCAGCTCGATCGTGCCGCGCTGCTCGCCTGTCTGTGTGTAGAGTGGGACCTCCATTGCGTGCTTGGTGCGTTGTGAAAAAGTCTTACGAAAGTTTGACGATCTCGACGAGCGCATTGGGAGCGCCCGGAATGCTACCCTTGACCAGCAGCAGGTTCTCTTCAGGCAAAACCTGCAGGACCTCGAGGTTGCGAATCGTCGTGCGCCGACCGCCCATGCGACCCGCCATGCGCATGCCAGGGAAGACGCGCGATGGGAACGAGGACGCGCCGATCGAGCCTGGAGCACGCGTGCGGTCGCTCTGGCCGTGCGTTGCCATCCCAACGCCGCCGAAGTGGTGGCGCTTGACGACGCCCTGGAACCCGCGCCCGATGCTCGTTGCAGAAACCTTGACGCGGTCTCCTGGCGCGAACTGCTCGACGGTAAGCACCTGACCAACATCGGCTGAAATGCCGCGAAACTCGCGCAAGTACCGATGCGGTTGCACTCCTGCTTTCGCGAAGTGACCGCGGAGTGGGCGATTCACTTTCCGTTCCGGGATGGGATCGAACGCCAGTTGCACGGCCTCGTATCCATCCCGTTCGAGCGTTCGGCGCAGAACAACTGGGCACGGCCCTGCCTCGATGACAGTGCACGGAACGTACTCACCACTGTCGGTGATGTACGCCGTCATGCCCACTTTTCGACCAAGCAATGCTGCCATTGTTCACCTTGACTGCTGGTGCCTACACTTTGATTTCGACGTCCACACCCGCTGGAATGTCCAGCTTGGTCAGTTCATCAATGGTTTTCGGCGTCGAGCTGAAGATATCGATGAGCCGCTTGTGGACGCGCGTTTCGAACTGCTCGCGCGATTTTTTATCCACGTGCGGCGAGCGGTTGACGGTGATCACCGTCCGTTCGGTTGGCAGCGGGATCGGTCCGGAGACCGTTGCGCCCGTCTGCTTGACCGTTTGCACAATCCGCTCCGCAGAGCGATCAATCAGGTTGTGATCGTAGGAGCGGAGTTTGATGCGGATGCGTTGGGATGCCACGACGCTTCCAACCACGATGGTGAGACTTGTCTGCGATTACTCGATGATCTTGGTCACCACACCTGCACCGACGGTACGGCCACCTTCGCGAATAGCGAAGCGGAGCCCTTCTTCCATCGCCACCGGTGTGATCAGTTCGATGGTCAGATTATCCACGTTATCGCCCGGCATAACCATCTCGACGCCGTCCGGGAGCTGAATGGTGCCCGTAACGTCCGTTGTGCGGAAGTAGAACTGCGGACGGTAGCCCGAGAAGAACGGTGTTTTGCGGCCACCTTCTTCGGCAGTGAGAACGTAGACTTGCGCTGTGAACTTGTGGTGAGGCGTAATCGAGCCAGGTTTTGCAATAACCATGCCGCGCTCGAGCTCGTCTTTTTCCACACCACGGAGGAGCAACCCAACGTTATCGCCAGCTTGCGCTTCGTCGAGCAGCTTGCGGAACATTTCGATACCCGTCACCGTGGACTTCTTGTGCAAGCCGAAGCCGACAATTTCCACTTCATCGTTGAGACGGACGATACCGCGCTCGACCCGGCCAGTCCCAACGGTCCCGCGACCAGTGATGGAGAACACGTCTTCGACCGGCATCAAGAAGGGCTTATCGACATCGCGCTGTGGTGTGGGGATGTAGTTGTCCACTGCATCCATGAGGTCCCAGATGCACTGGAGACGCGGATCATCGAGCGGTGCGCCGCTCATTCCTGCATCGAGCGCTTGGAGCGCCGAGCCGCGAATGACGGGAATTTCATCGCCGGGGAAGTCGTACTTCTTGAGCAAGTCGCGCACTTCTTCCTCGACCAAGTCAATCAGCTCAGGATCGGCAATGTCTACTTTGTTGAGAAACACCACGATCCGCGGCACACCAACTTGTCGGGCCAAGAGAATGTGTTCCCGCGTTTGCGGCATTGGACCGTCAGTTGCTGCCACCACAAGGATTGCCCCGTCCATTTGTGCTGCACCGGTGATCATGTTCTTGATGTAGTCAGCATGCCCCGGGCAGTCCACGTGCGCGTAGTGGCGCTTGTCGGTTTCGTACTCGACGTGCGCAGTGTTGATGGTGATACCGCGCGCCTTTTCTTCGGGCGCATTGTCAATCTGGTCGTACGCGCGTGCCTGTACGGTCGGATACTTCCGTGCCAGCGCGTAGGTAATCGCTGCGGTCAGCGTGGTTTTGCCATGGTCCACGTGACCGATTGTCCCCACGTTGACGTGGGGTTTGGTGCGAACGAATTTTTCCTTTGCCATAGGACCTCCAAGTGTGAGTAAACAAACGAAGTTGAAAGAGCTATGCGTAAGCGTTCTGCAGTGTGTGCGCCGCAGGTTCGTAGTGCGAGAACGTCATCGTATAGACTGCCCGCCCCTGCGTCAGGGAGCGAAGATGCGTGACGTATCCAAACATTGCTTCGAGCGGTACATGTGCGCGGATGACGCTCACGATTCCGCGT
>BEHW01000126.1 GCA_002898675.1 bacterium HR20 | reverse complement strand
GGCACGCTGGAGTGCTTCCTCGACCGTTGCACCAACAGCTGTGATGTGCCCCATTTTTCGGCCGATGCGCGAATCTTTTTTGCCGTAGAGGTGCAACCATGCGTGTCCGTGGCGGAGCGCTTCGATGGGGCTATCAGGAATCCCACTGCCATGCCGCTCGCCGAGCAGGTTGATCATCACTGCCGCGCGGACGATCATCGAAGGATCACCGAGCGGAAGGTTGCAAACTGCACGGACACAGTTCTCGAACTGCGAAGTTTGACAAGCTTCGATGGTGTAATGCCCGCTGTTATGCGGTCGCGGCGCGATCTCGTTGAAAAGGATTTCCCCCGTGCTCTCCAGGAAGAGCTCGACGCCGAAGACCCCCACCCCACCGATTGCTTCGACAGCACGCTGTGCGATGCTCTGCGCTTGCTCTCGGTAACGTTCCTCGATCGGTGCGGGAGCTACCACAGCACGGCAGATGTGGTTTTCCTGAATGGTCTCGACGCATGGATAAACCACGCATTCCCCACGGCGATTCCGCGCAACAATTACCGCCAGCTCCTTGCGGAAGTGCACGAACGATTCGACCATCAACGCGCGTGGGTGTTCGCCCGACCGAAAGCGATGCCAAACCGCCGCGATCTCCTGCTCAGAACGAACCAGCGCATTGCCATAGCCATCGTAGCCAAACGTCCGTGTCTTGACGACGACGGGATAGCCATGCTCGCGGGCAAATGCGGCGATTGCATCGGGAGAATCCGCATCGGCAAAGTCCGGCGTTGGAATGCCGGCAGCGCGCATCGTGCGCTTCTGCACAAGTTTATCGCGCACAAGTGCAACGCTGTTTGGTTCGGGGAATACCAGCCGCCGCTGGGCGATCTGCTCGAGCAGTTCTGGCGCGACGAATTCGTTCTCGAGTGTGATGATGTCGCTAACGTCGATGAAGCGCTCTAATTCCTCCGCGTCGGTCCAGCCGCGCGGAAATTCGAGCTTTGTCATTACGCCTGCAGGAGAGTCTGCGCCGTGTTCAATGATCGCAACACGCAAACCCAGCCGATAGGCAGCCATCGCGGTCATCTTCGCCAGCTGCCCACCACCGATGATGCCGATCGTCAGAACGCGCGCCGGGTCGTACGGCGATGGTAGCATTAGCGGAAGTAGTAAACGATGCCCAGTTGAACGGTCGGGAACACTTGCACGCCCGGTTCACCGATGAAGAACGTCAGCGGCACTTCGAGTGCGATTGCAGCTGCCCGCGAGATGAACCATTCGTACCCGATCCCAAGCCCCAATCGCGTCGGGTACGATAGGACATTGCCCACCGAGTCTTTATCATCGGCATAGTAGCCAAGCCCAGCCAGCCCGTAGAACCGAGAGTCGAGCGAGTTATCGAACTGGTACTGCCCTTCGATCCCGAAGGAATACCATGCCCGATTTTTGCCTGCAGTGATATAGCCAGCGTTGACCTCCAGTGCGTAGCGCTGCGGCGAAGTGTAGCGAAACGAAAACCCAACGCCGGAGACAAAGCCAAGCTGAAAGCCAACCCCGTAGTATGGCTGGACGTCCAGCGCTACTGGAGGGCGCTGTGCCGTAGTGTCTGTCGGCTGAAGAGTGCGCTGCGGAATTTGGCACCACGTAACCGCTGATCCTGCCAGCACAAGCAGCGTAGCGATCACCATGCGCAACATCTCGATGGAAGAAAAATGTGGAACAACGAACGCAAAAGCACTGCGCGAAGATAGAAAACCCTCTGTAGTATGGTTGCGGCAGAGGCTCCGCCGGTGGTATCAATCGCACCGCAGGATGTTTCGCTGGCGCACCGAGCCGCGCGACCCCTACGTAGTGCTCGTGGCGGAGGTTATGCTGCAGCAAACGCAAGTCTGGCGCGTCGAGCCAGCACTCGAGCGATTTCTGGAGCGCTTTCCTACGCTGGAGCATCTTGCTCGGGCAGCACGACGAGACGTCCTCGTTGCATGGCAGGGGCTGGGCTATAATCGCCGTGCAGTGCATCTGCATGAAAGCGCTCGCGCAATAGTCGCCAGGTTCGGGGGTGTTATACCGGCAGATCTGGTGCAACTTCGCACGCTTCCTGGAATTGGTGACTATACCGCACGCGCGATTGCCGCCTTTGCCTATGGCAAGGACGTTGCCGTCGTAGATGTCAACATCCAGCGTGTGCTCAGCAGAGTTTTCTTTCCGCTCCAGAGCCAAGCAGAACAGATGCCGATCGAGACAGTGCGCCGCATTGCCGAGCAGCTTCTCCCCCGTGGTGGTGGGCGGTGGTGGAACGAAGCGCTCATGGATTTGGGTTCGCTGGTGTGTACCAAACGCTCGCCGCGCTGCACTGAATGCCCGCTGCGGCGCCGCTGCCAATCAGCTGGGATGCTTCAACCGGCAGAGCAGCAGGCCAAGGAGGAACCCTGCTACCGCAACGTGCCCCGCCGACTTTGGCGCGGCCGACTTGTTGAGTTGCTGCGCCAACGTTCGAGCTGCACCCTTGCAGAGATCGCAGAGTTGCTCTTTGGGTCGGCAGCCGCTGACGATGTGGCATGGCTTCGGAACCTTGCCGATCAGATGGCCAGCGATGGTGTCGTCTGTCGCGATGGTGAGCGCTTGGAGCTGCCTCCGTAACGTCATCGAGGAACATAAAGTCCCGCCTCATTCGTTGTTGAGCTACCCACGGATCATTGACCAATGCCAGAGACTCTTCACCTTTCGTTCGGCTTTACATACGCGGACTTGCACTCGCCCTACGGGCTTCGCCGGCTCTACGAGCGATGGGAAGCATACTTTGCAGCGCATGACGCCGACGGATATGCAGCGTTCTCTCAGCTGCGCCAGCAGGGTGTGGAAGGGCATCCCACACCAAGCCAGAGCGCGACACTGATGCGTGCTGCAGCGGCGGTCGAGCAATTTTTGCTCGAACTTTTCGGCATCGAGCAAGAACACGCTGCACTCGCTGAACAGATCGCGCGGGAACGCCGGATTGTGCAATTGCGGAGCGATTTCCTCAAGCGCGCTGCGCTCCGCCATAAGCAGCTCGATTCTTCCACGGCGAACTGGGAGCGACTCCAGCAGTGCTACACTGAACTACGCGCTGCGCACGCCGATCTCGGCTGGGAGCAAAACGAAGAGTCCGCCTTTGCTGAGCTTGTGCATCGTCTGCAGCAGGATGGCGAGCGCGGTGCTTCGCATCTTGCTTTGCTCGAAGAGTATTTGCTGGTTCGCCGCGCCGTCGCACCAGAAACGCTCGCGGGGTGGATGCTCAGCTGGGTGCCGCGGAAGCTCGATGTGACCTCGCTCGTCGAAGCCGAGCGCGATGAACTTCCCGGCGAGGATGGAAGTGCAGCGGCGCCACGCTGGCGTGGCCGGCATCTTCGACGGCGGGATGGCTTCGCACTGACCGATCCGAGAGCACCGCTGCGGGATGTCCTCGGGCAGCTTGACTACTGCATGATCTGCCACGAGCGCCAGAAAGATTCCTGCTCGACCGGCTTTCGGAATCCCGATGGAAGCTACAGGCGGAACGCCCTCAATGTCCCCTTGACTGGTTGCCCGCTCGATGAGCACATTAGCCAGATGCACGCACTCAAAGCGCAAGGCAATTCGCTCGGAGCGCTCGTGATGGTCACAGTCAACAATCCCTTCTGCGCAGGCACTGGCCATCGCATTTGCAACGATTGCATGAAAGGCTGCATCTTCCAAAAGCAAGAGCCAGTCAATATCCCGCAAATCGAAACCCGTGTGCTCACCGATGTGCTGAACCTGCCGTGGGGCGTCGAACTCTACGACCTGCTGACACGGTGGAACCCGCTGCGGCTGGAGCGACCGTACCCACTTCCCTACAATGGGCGCAAGGTGCTCGTTGTCGGAATGGGCCCGGCAGGATACACCCTGGCGCTCTACCTTCTCAACGAAGGATTCGGTGTCGTTGGAATCGAAGGCCTCAAAGTCGAGCAGCTGCCGCTGGAATGGACTGGCGATCGCAGCAGATTCCCCCAGCCGATTCATCACTGGTCCAGCATTGCGGAGCCGCTATCGGAGCGTATCCCGCGGGGATTCGGCGGTGTGAGCGAATACGGGATTACGGTGCGGTGGGATAAAAACTTCCTGACGATGCTTCAGCTCATCGTCCAGCGCAGGCGGACGTTTCTCTTGCTCGATGGCGTGCGGTTCGGTGGCACACTAACGCTTGAGGACGCATGGGAACGCGGCTTCGATCACGTGGCGCTCTGCGTCGGTGCTGGTCGGCCGACGATCATCAGTGTCGAAAACAATCTGGCCCGGGGGGTTCGCAAGGCCTCGGACTTTTTGATGTCGCTTCAACTGACAGGCGCAGCGCAGCAAGATAGCTTTGCCAATCTCCAGCTGCGACTGCCGGTGATTGTGATCGGCGGTGGGCTAACTGGCATTGATACTGCAACGGAAGCGCTGGCGTACTATCCCGTTCACGTGGAGCGGTTCTACCGCCGCGCCTGTCAGATCATCGAACGCGAGGGTGCAGCGGCGTTCTGGGCGCGCTTTGCGGGCGAGGAGCGCCAGATCGCCGAAGAATTCTTCGCCCACGGCAAGGCAATTGCTGCTGAGCGAGCGCGAGCAGAAGCATGCGGAGAAATGCCGAACTTCCTTCCCCTGCTTCGGGCGTGGGGCGGGGTTCGGTTAGTCTATCGGAAACGCTGGCAGGATGCCCCTGCGTACCGACTCAACCACGAGGAAATCGAGAAAGCACTCGAAGAAGGCATCGAGATGGTCGAATGTCTCGATCCGCGGCGTTTTCTGCTCGATGCGCATCGGCACATTCGCGCTGTCGTGTTCGAAAAAATCTCGTGGGATGGATCGCGCTACATCAGGACGGGATCGTTTGTCGAGCTGCCGGCGCGGAGTGTGATTATTGCTGCTGGTACGCAGCCCAACATCACCTATGAACGCGAGTATCCCGGCACGTTCGAACTCGATGAGCAGGGCAAATATTGGCG
>BEHW01000125.1 GCA_002898675.1 bacterium HR20 | reverse complement strand
GTTCGAGCATGAAAACGGAACGTGGTTCGGTACCGGGGTCGCTGTCATCAATGAGGATTGCACCGCGCTGGAGGAGCACGCGGTGATGTTCGAGGACAAGATCAATGACGGCATCGAGCAGGGGATGTCCGGGGCAAACGAACGCGGCGAGCGGTTTGCCCGGAAGGGTGACAAGTTCTTTTTCGAAGGTGATGCGCTCGTAGCGGTGCAGGACGGGCTCGCGGATTCCGATGAGCCGGTCCCGCTGGCGGATAGCAGCGGGCACATGCGTGATTTCGTAGCGACGTGGTTCGCGCTCGTAAATCGATCCGCCAAGCTGGCGGAATGCCTCCAGGAAGAACGATTCGATGTAGTGCGGCTGGAGGCGGCGAGCTGCGGCACGTTCCATATCCTCGCGAATGCGTTGCAACCGTTCGGCGTGGATGATCTCCTGTGCCAGAGCACGCTCTTCTACCAAGTCCTGCAGATGCGACGTGTTCAGGGCCTGTTCGATGGCTTGACTGAGCTTCATTTTGACTTCGGGCCGTTCGCCGTAGCGGATTGCCTCGATGAGCAGGTCGCGGAGCGGCCGGCCCTCGAACTGCAGTTTGCCCAGCACGTCGAAGACCTTGCCACCGAGGGCGGCGCGAGCCTCTTCGAGCTTCTTGAGCAGAGTGTAGTAAACGTCGCCCTCGCGAGTCTCGATTGCCACCATGTTCCACAAGTGGCAGGGTTCGGTTTGGCCGATACGGTGGATGCGGCCAAAGCGCTGTTCGATACGGTTGGGGTTCCAGGGCAGGTCGTAGTTGATCATGAGGTGTGCGCGCTGGAGATTGATGCCTTCGCCGGCAGCATCGGTTGCCACGAGCACGCGTACCTCCGGATTGTTGAGAAAGGTCTCCTGTGCTTTGCGCCGGTCTTCACGGCCCATGGCTCCGTGGATGAACACCACTGCCTGCTGGCCCAGCAGTGTTGCGATGCGCTTGACCAGGTAGTTCAGGGTGTCTCGGTGTTCGGTGAAGATGATGAGTTTCTCATCCGGCGCACGAGAAGTGAAGAAGAGATCGTGCAGGAGTTTCGCCAGCTCGCGCCATTTGCGGTCCTCGCCGCTTGAGCGGACCTGCTGGGCGAGTTCCTCCAGCCGCTTGAGGGTGTCAATTTCCGCGCGCAGTTCCTCGATGGTGCCAGCAGCAGTGGCTTGGTCGAGGATCTCGTGTTCTTTCAGTTCAACTTCGGCTTCTGGTGCCTCCTCCAGCTCTTCCAGCTCTTCTTGCTCGAGTGCTACAAAGGATGTGGGAATGCTTTCCCCGCGATGGAGGAGCTCCAGTTCTCGCAAGCGACGTTCCAGCCGTTCCCTGCGGCGACAAAGTGACTGGTAGATGGCTTCCGGACTCGATGCTAAGCGGCGCTGCAAGGTTGTCAGGGCAAACCCTACAGTGCCCTTACGCTTTTCGTCGGCGAGCGCATCGGCGCGGTTGAATTCTTCCTTGACGTACTCTGTGACTTCCTTGTACAGGCGCGCCTCGCGATCCGACAGGCGGTATGAGACGGTATGAGCGAAGCGTTCGGGGAAGAGTAGCCGACCGTCGAACCGCACCAAATGTTCTTTCACCATCCGCCGCATGAGGTCGGAGACGTCGACCTGGTGCACACCGTCGCGGAAGCGGCCCTCGAAGCGGTCACCATCCAAGAGCGCCAGAAAGAGCTGGAAGTCCTCCTCTTTGCCGTTGTGTGGTGTCGCGGTCAGCAGCAGAAAGTGTCTGCTTATCCTCGAAAGAAGCTGACCGAGCTTGTAACGCTTGGTGTACTTGATCTCGCCTCCGTAGAACGTTGCGGCCATCTTGTGGGCTTCGTCCACGATCACAAGATCCCACCGGCAATCGGGAGCGGCCAATTTCGCTTGGACGGACTCGTCGCGGGCGGCCTTGTCGAGTCGCACGATCACGAGATTATTCTCGAGGAACCAATTGCCGCTGCGGGCAGTGTTGAGCTTATCGGTTGTCATGATCTCGAAGGGCAGGTGAAAACGCTCGGAGAGTTCGTCTTGCCATTGCTCGACGAGGTTGCCAGGACAAACGATCATGCAGCGTCGCACATCCCCACGGACCAAGAGCTCCTTGATGAGCAACCCTGCCATGATTGTCTTGCCCGCCCCAGGGTCATCTGCGAGCAGAAACCGTAGTGGCATTCGCGGGAGCATGACTTCGTAGACCGCCGTGATCTGGTGCGGCAGCGGCTCAAGGAGAGAGGAGTGCACTGCAAGCAGTGGGTCGAACAGATACGCCAAGCGAATACGGTTCGCTTCCGAGACTAAGCGATAGCAGGCGCCATCGCCATCGAACATCCAAAGCCGAATGTCCCCTTCGATCTGGAGCTTGTCCTGCTGGTCGCGGTACCAAAGTATTTCCCCTCCCTTCCCGTCAAGTGCACGGTAGCGGAGTGTGATGACATCGTTCCCATGCCAGGTGACTTCTTCGACTTTTGCAAGCGCATTGTTCGGTAAGATACCTCGGACGAGAGCACCTTTATGGAGTTCTTCCAATTGTGCCATAGAGGGAGATTCTCAAGAGGGTGGGACATTCCCGTTCATTGACTCAGCCTGGAAATATTGGCACCGAGTGGTACCAGAGGCGCTCAACACAAAATTATCCCCGAAAATCCATCATAAGATTCTTCCACGATCTTCAAGAACCTTCCCATGCAAAAAAGGCGCCCGCTCTTGTGCGTGGCGCCTTCTGCTGGAGCTGGTTCTGCGTTCGATCAGGGCATCCCGATCGCCGAACCGACGAAACGCCCATCCTGCAGCGCAACAATCACGAGCGCGTTCGAGTGAAGTCCGCCGAGCCAAAGGGGAAACTCATGCACCCCAGCACTGAGCCACCCTTCCCAAAGCCGCCCAACATGACGTCCGTCGAGCGTGTACGCATCGAGTCGAACGTTCCCTCCGCGGCGAAGCTGCACGCGCGCAGTGCACCGTTCTCCCAGCGGGAGGGGATACAGCTCGATGGCACTGGAAGCAACTGCTGGCAGTGCTTCTCGTTCGACGCTACTGGTGCCCCCGAACCACCGTGCAAAGCTGCGGGAGGACCGCCCACCGGCGTAATCGAATGCGCCACCGACACAGAGGGCACCCCCAGCGACCGCGAGCGCTCGGACCGTCGCGCCAGTGCCCTCGATGCCGCTGCCGAAGCGTGACCACATCCCGGTTGCGGGGTTGTAGCGCGCAATGCGATTTGCGCTTGTATCGCCAGCACGGGTAAATTCTCCTGCGGCGACGATTTCATCGCCCCAGAGGCAGAGTGCGTAGATCGTACCGTTGGTGCCGCCGGGGATTGCCTCCCATGTGCCGCTGGTGAGATTCCACCGTGCAATGTTTGTGCACTGGACCGAGCCAGCGCGGTCGAATCGTCCCGCAACGTAAAGCCAGCCATCGGCTACAAGGAGGGCATAGACGACGCCTTGCTGCGCACCTTGCCCAATGCCATCCCCGAGCGGTTCCCATGCGGAGCCGTTCCACCGTGCAATCGAGCGTGCGGCTGTTCCACCGATTGTGCTGAAGGTTCCTCCAGCAATCACCGATCCATCGGGCAGAGGAGCAATCGCATTGATTGCTCCGCTCTGGATCCCGCCACCGAGTCCGCGCCACTGCTGGCCGTCATAGACGGCAATTCCACGGACCGTATCACCGTTCATCGTGCGGTAGTTGCCGCCGCAGTAGAGCAAGTCGCGCTCTCGGTCGTAGCTAAGCGCATAGACCGATCGCTGTGTGATCGTCCCGCCAATGCGGCCGAGAATTGTCGCGCGTGCTGTTGATGGGTCATAAGAAAGCACTGCGGGGGTATTCTGCCCGTCGGCGATGATCACTGCGGCGAGGGCAAGCGTCTCGTTGCGATAGGGCGACAGGAGGTAAAACAGTTGCTGCTGCTCGTTGAATGTAATTCCGCCGACTGCTTCCCACTTGGTGCCGGTAAAGCGTGCAAGGTGCGGCGACGGTGTTGCACCAGCTCTCGTGAAGCTGCCAGTTGCATAGACCGCGCCGCTGCGATCGCTGACAAGCCCAGTGACCGTACCGTTGAGTCCATTGCCGCGGTTACCGCCAAATCCTGCCCAGCCACGCTCGGTCCACACCGCAAGCCCATTGGCGATAAAGCCATTGTCGAGTGCGACGGTGAAATTCCCGCCAACAAGCACTCCGACGTCGGTTGGGGTGAGAACGGCAAGGGAAGTATTGAGCATGTCGTTTGCCATCGAGTACCACGCCGAACCGTCCCAGTACGCTGCATAGGGAGAGGTCAGCGTGCCGACGGTTTCGAAGCCACCGCTGATGAAGAGTTTTCCCTCGTGGACAGCAAGCGCAGTGATGGGGCCATCGGGCGGGCCGAGCACATTCCACGAGGAACCATCCCATCGAGCAAGGTAGGGAATCACCTGCGAGCCGATTCGATAGAAATCACCCCCGACGACAAGCTCTCCCGACGGGAGCGCGGCGATTGCAAGCACCTGCGGTGTGATGTTCGCTGTCTCGCCGCGGAAAGGATCGCCGAGTGCATGCCAGCTGGAGCCATCCCACACTGCCAGGGCTGGTGCGTCCACTTCGCCGACGCGCTGGAACGATCCTCCGACGTACAGCTCCGAGCCTCGCACGTAGAGGACCGACACGTTGCCGATTTCCACGCCGCCACCGAGCGAATGCCAGCTGGTTCCGTCCCAGCGGGCAATCCCGCGCGTTCCGGCGATGCCGTTGATGCTCTCGAAGGCACCGCCGATGATGAGGTCGCCGCGGTAGTAGGTCATTGCCGCAATGCCGCCAGTGAATGTTGCGGGCAGGGCAGTGACCGTGTTCCAGTCGTAGAGCGCAAGGTTTGTGACCGTCACACCGCCGAGGCTGCTGAATTGACCTGCGATGATGAGATTCCCTTCTGGGCTAAGCGCCAGTGCGGTGATAAGCCCCGGCATTCCCACCGGAGAGAGTGCACCACCAGGAACAACAGGCGTCCAGCGCATCCCATCCCAGAGCGCCAAGGAGTTGACCACAATCCCAGCGACCGTCCGAAAATACCCCCCGAT
>BEHW01000124.1 GCA_002898675.1 bacterium HR20 | reverse complement strand
ACAGCCGCGAACGCAACATTCCATTCCGCCAGATCGGAACGCTGCTTCGGCTGGCAATCACTGGAAAACGCGTGGGTGCTGGGATGATGGACACGATGGCACTCCTTGGCAAAGCAGAGGTGCTTCGGCGAATCGAGTTGTTCCTTGCATGGAGCACGCGCCATGCGCCTGGCGATTAGCATTGCTGCAGTAGTCTTTACTGCTTGTGCGAGCACGTCACCACCGCCTTGCACCCTCCCACCAGGGCATGTCATTCGCTGGGGGACGTGGCTCGACTCGCTCGGACGTCTCGAAGGCTACCAGCTTGCGTGGAACGGCACAGTGAGCCGCTACCAGCAGAGCATCCACAGTGGCCAGCTCCGTATTCTCGATACGCTCGACGTCCGCATCGAACCGCAAACGCACTGCGCCGTGGCGACCGATCTTCGGAATGCATTCGTGCAGCACCAGACTTACGTCGTCATCGGACCAGTGTCGCACTACGTCGAGCTTACATCGCCAACTGCAACAGCCCGCGCCGTCTGGGATGCGCGGTTCGAAACATACGGGAGCCGTCACTTCCGTGCTATTTTTCGGTGGTTGAATCACTTGGTCGGGAACGATGAAGCTGCTCATCGCTGATGACCACAAGGATTACTGCGCCTCGCTGCGCGAATCCTTCTCGCAGCAGGGCTGGAGCGCACTCGTCGCGCACACAACCGACGAGGCACTCGCAACAGTTGAACGCCATGCGCGCGAACTCGACTTGGTTTTGCTCGACATCGAGTTCGACGGGGAACAGCGCACGGGGATGGATGTGCTCGAAATCATCCGTCGGCGCTTTCCGCATCTCCCTGTTGTGATGATCAGCGGCAGAGGGACACTCGAAAGCGCCGTCCGCGCAATCAAGCTTGGCGCTGAAAACTTCATTGACAAAGCAACGCTCAGCAACGAGCGACTGCTCGAGGTTGTCCGCCAAGCTGCCGGGAGCGCATCATCCAACGGTACCGACACAGAAGCTGCTCTGAGCTTTCTCCGCACGCACGGGATCATCGCACAATCGCCGATTATGGCCGAGCTGGCACAAAAGATTCTCCGTATCGCACGCTCACAACTGAACGTCCTCATTACCGGTGAGACTGGCACAGGCAAACGTCTTGTGGCGCAAGCAATTCACGCCGCTAGCCCGCGGAAGAACTATCCATTCGTCACCGTGGACATCCCCAACATCCCGCACGAACTTTTCCAGAGTGAAATGTTCGGTCACGTCCGCGGTGCATTCACCGGTGCAGCACAAGATAAACGCGGATTCTTCCATGCTGCCAATCGCGGCACACTCTTTTTGGATGAAATCGGCGAGCTTGCCTACGACATGCAATCGAGCCTGCTTATCCCGATTGAAGAGAAAACCTTCCATCGCGTCGGCAGCAGCGAGGTAGAAACTGTTGACATCCGCTTTATCTCCGCAACAGATCGTGACCTGGCAGCCGCAACCAAGCAGGGTCTCTTCCGCGAGCAGCTCTACTACCGCTTGCGCGAAACAGAAATCGTCATCCCGCCTCTCCGCGAGCGACGGGAGGACATTCCCCTCATCGCCCAGCATACCCTTGCACAACTCAACGAATCAGCCTTCGTACCCAAGACACTGACACCAGCAGCACTGAGCTTGCTTCAGGCACAGCAGTGGCCGGGAAACGTCCGCCAACTCATCAGCGTCCTCAAGGAGAGCTTCATGAACGCCGGAGATGGTGAATACATCGAAGAACGCCACGTTGCCGATGCCTTGCAATCTGGATACCGCATCACCACGCCTCGTTCTGCAGATTCACTCGGCATGATCAAAGCTAATGCCGAAAAGTCTGCAATCGAAGAAGCACTCGCAACAGCCAAAGGGAATGTCACCAGAGCCGCAGCACTGCTCGGTGTCAGCCGAGAAACGATCTACAACCATTGCCGACGCTTCGGCATTGATCCCAAGCAGTACCGACAACAGTAGCGCACCCAGTCTATCGTGTCACCCAGAGAACGTCGGGCACACCGAGCTGGTGGTTGACCATCCGCGCTGCAACGAAGAGGAAGTCCGAGCAGCGATTCAAGAACGGCACGACAGCAACCCCAATGTCCTCCTGTTCGGCAAGCTCAGTTGCACGCCGCTCGGCTCGGCGGCATACTGTTCGCGCCTGGTGCAGCAATGCGGCAGGCATGCTGCCAGTCGGCAGAATGAAGTTTTTCAGTGGAGGAAGCTCTTCTTCCCAGCGATCGATCCAGCCCTCGAGCCACTCGATATCGGACGGAGCAATCCGCGGAACTTCCCAGCGGGGCGGTGGATCCAGCGGCGTTGCTAAATCGCTGCCAAGCGCAAAAAGGCGACAGCTCAGCTCGAGCAAGATTGCTCGTATCTGCTCGGGCATGCGCTCGTGTGCAATTGCAGTACCAAGCACGCTGTTGAGCTCATCAACGGTGCCGTAGCACTCGATGCGGAGGGCATGCTTGGGAACACGTTGCCCGCCGAAGAGCGCAGTTGTGCCGCGGTCACCGGTTTTGGTGTAGATGCGCACTGCCATGGTTAGGCTCGCTCGTAGGGTGCCACAAATCGCTCGATGAATTCCTGCACGACCGGATCCGACGATTGCCGAAATGCTTCGACGCTACCGCTGAACCACACCACGCCGTCGTGGAGCATCGCAACGCTATCGGCGACGTTGAACACTGAGAACATATCGTGCGTGATGACAACACTCGTCACTCCCAGACGATGCTGGAGGTCTTTGATGAGGCGGTCAATCTGCTCAGACGTGACCGGATCGAGTCCTGTCGAAGGTTCGTCGTAGAGGATATACTCTGGTCTGCCGACGAGTGCGCGCGCGACACCGACGCGCTTGCGCATGCCCCCGGAGAGATCCGACGGTTTCTTTGCACACAGGAGAGCATACTCACGTTCGTGCGCCTCGATGCCGACCTCCTCTGGCGATGGCACAAGCCCGACTGCTTGCAGAACACGGCGTGCTTCTGCATCGAGAACCTCGAATCGGCGTTCACCGTGCTCGTAGAGACCGATGACGACATTTTCCCAGACGGTCAGCGAGTCGAAGAGTGCTGCACCCTGGAAAACAAAGCCGATTCTACGGCGAACGGCGTAGAGCGCATCCTGCGGAAGCCCTCCGATCGGCGTTCCATCAATCCGTACTATTCCCCGATCCGGTCGGAGCAGCCCGACGATGATCTTGAGCAGCACACTTTTGCCGCAACCGGATTTGCCGACAATGCAGGTGGTTTGGCCGTCGGGGATTTGGAGTGATACTCCGCGGAGGACCTGCTTGGGGCCGAACGCTTTGTAGACGTCCTCGATGACAATCATCGCCTATGCAGCAGAGAGTCGGTGGCGAATAGACTCGACTGTCGGTGCAGGAATCGCCGCGATGAGCTGGCGCGTGTACTCTTGCTGCGGTGCACGATAGAGCTCGTCGGCATCTTGGAGTTCGACGATGCGCCCGGCGTTCATGACTGCGATACGATCGCTGATGAACTTGACGACGCTCAAGTCGTGCGAGATGAAGATGTACGTCAGCCCAAGCTCCTCGCGGAGCTTGACGAGCAGATTGAGCACTTGCGCTTGGATGCTCACATCGAGCGCGGAAACCGACTCATCGCAGATGAGCAGCTTCGGCTCTAAGGCTAATGCGCGTGCAATACAGATGCGCTGCCGCTGACCGCCACTGAACTCGTGCGGGTAGTTGTGGTAGTGCTCCCGCTGCAACCCAACTTTGACCAGCAGCTCTTCGATGTACTCCCGGCGCTCGGCATCGCTCGAGAAGCGGCCGTGAACCTTGAGCACTTCCATGATCGCGCTCCCAACCGTCAGACGCGGATTGAGCGACGAGTACGGATCCTGGAAGATGATCTGCATGTTCCGACGCAGCGCTTTGAGCTCCGAGCGGCCAAGCTGTGTTACATCGTGCCCATCGAAGAAAATTCGGCCATCTGTCGGCTCGACCAGCCGCAAAATGGCACGTCCAGTAGTAGTCTTCCCGCAGCCGCTTTCACCGACCAAGCCGAGCGTCTCGCCCTGTCGAACAGTGAAACTAACGCCATCAACAGCCTTGACCCACCCCGATACACGGCTGAACAGCCCAGTCCGAATCGGAAAGTGCACGCGCAGGTCTTCGACACGGAGCAACGCTGGCCGGCTCTCAAGCTCTACGCGACGCTGCGCACGCTCTTCGGGCGACTCAGCACGCAGAGCGATAATTTCCCCCAAGCTTCCACTCGACCGTTCGACGATCGTTCCATCTGGCCGTTCCTCCATGAAATCGTACACCGTCGGCAGAAGGCGCATGCGCACATCCAGCCGTGGACGACACGCCAGTAGCCCTTTCGTGTATGGATGCTGGGGACGTTCGAAGATCTCGAGCACACTTCCCTGCTCGACAATACGCCCACGGTACATGACGATAACGTAATCGGCAATCTCTGCAATCACGCCCAGGTCGTGCGTAATGAAGAGCACGCTCATCTGGTGTTGCTGCTGCAGGTGGCTGATCAGCTCCAGGATTGCTGCTTGCACGGTAACATCGAGCGCCGTCGTCGGCTCGTCGGCGATAAGCAGATCGGGGTTGCACGCCATTGCCATCGCAATCATCACCCGTTGCTTCTGCCCCCCCGAGAGCTGATGCGGATATTGGTCGAGGATAATTTCCGGACGGGGAAGCTGGACTTCACGAAAAAGTTGGACCACGCGTTCCCGCGCATCCTGGCGGCTCATTCCTAAGTGCAACTGCAACGCCTCAGCAACTTGGTCCCCACACCGAAACACCGGATTGAGCGAAGTCATCGGCTCCTGGAAGATCATCCCTATGCGATTGCCACGGTAGTGGCGCATCTGCTCTTCCGGCAATGAGAGCAAATCCACCTGCGTTCCGTCCGGTTCGGTGAGCAAAATCGAGCCGCTGACGATTTTCCCTGGTGGACTTGGGATCAAGCGCATGATAGAGAGCGCTGTAACGGACTTTCCTGACCCCGACTCTCCGACGATCCCGACGGTCTTGCCACGCGGAATCTCGAACGAGACACCATCAACAGCGCGGACGACG
>BEHW01000123.1 GCA_002898675.1 bacterium HR20 | reverse complement strand
AGACACTCACCTACGTGCCGAAGCTTTTGGTTACGTTCGTTGTGACGCTGCTGGTGCTGCCGTTCATGATTCGCAACCTGAAGGCGTTCACGATTGCGCTGTTTTCCATGATCCCGACGCTCAAGTAGCGCCGCACCCATAGCAACCGGGAGGAAGCAATGCTCTTTCCATCGGGCAATGTGCTCGAATACCTCATGGACAAGTTCATCGTTGGCATTCTGTTTTTCGTGCGAGTGCTGGCGATGATGGTCTCCGGGCCGCTGCTGAGTGCGCTTGGCATTCCGCCGCTGGTCAAAGTTGGTCTTGCAGTAACCATCGCGCTCTCGATGGCGATGGTTGCAGCCCCGCTGCAGCCGACGATCGTCGTCGAGCCATTTGCCCTCGTCCCGTTGGTGCTCAAAGAAACGTTCGTCGGTGCGCTCATTGGATTTTGCGCATCCATGGTCATGATGGCAGCACGCTTTGCCGGCGGACTTGCCGACATGGAACTGGGCTTCCAGACCGCGCTCTTGTTCGATCCGACAGCGGGTGTGCCGACGCTCCTTGGTGAGTTGAAAGCAATGGCAATGCTCATGCTGTTTTTAGGGTTGAACGGACATCACGCCTTGCTGGAAGCGGTGTACGCAAGCGCAACACTGGTGCCGCTCGACCGGTTCGCCCTCGGTAGCATGGATGTTGCGTTTCTCGTCCGGATGGCAACCGGGGCACTCATCCTTGGCGTCAAGATTGCAGCACCGATCATCGTTGCGACGTTCCTGGTGCACATTGCGCTCTCACTGCTGGCTCGGATCGCTCCGCAGGTGAACATCTTCATGCTCTCGATGCACGTCAAGATTGTCGTGGGACTGCTCGTCCTGCTGGCGACGGTACCTCTCGTTGTCCTCGTGATGAAGAATGCGCTCAGCTGGTTCGATGATCAGCTGACGATGCTCCTTGTTGCACTCCGTACGCGCTAAGTGCGATGCCCGAAACACCCGACGGCCAGGAACGAACCGAGGAAGCGACTCCGAAACGCTTGAGCGATGCGCGGGACCGCGGCCAGGTCGCCAAGAGCATGGAGTTAACCAGCGCTGCGTTGCTGCTGTTTGGGGGATGGTTCCTCTACACCTACGGTGCATACATCGGCGATCGGCTCGCAGCGCTCTTTCGCTCGGTCTTCCAGCACGCCGCAGAGTTCACAATCAGCGATGCATCGCTCCCCGTCTATGCAGAGCATCTTGGCACGTTCGTACTGCTGCTGCTCCTTCCGTTTCTGGGTGTTGCGTTCGTGCTCGGCATGGCAAGCGAGATTGCGCAGGTAGGCCTCCGCTGGGCAGGGAAAAAATTCACCGAAGGTCTCAAGAATGCGCCGCTGTTCCACCCGATGCGCGGACTGCGGCGATTGTTCCTTTCGAAGGATACTGTGCTCCAACTCGGAAAAAATTTGGGGAAAGTGCTCATCATCGGCGTAGTGGTTTGGGACGTACTCCGCCGCCGGACCGATGAAGTCCTCACCCTGATGGCACAGCCTCTGGAATCACTGGCTCGCACGATTGCATCGCTGGGCTTCGAGCTGGCGCTCAAGGTGAGCCTCGTGTACGCTCTCATTGCCGTCGGCGATTTCCTCTACCAGCGGCGCCGCTTCCGCCAGGAGATGAAGATGACAAAGCAGGAAGTCAAAGACGAACTCAAGCAACAGGAGGGCGATACCCAGATCAAGCAGCGCATTCGCCAGATTGGGCGTCAGCGCTTGCGGAAGCTGATGCTCCAACGCGTCAAGAACGCCGATGTCGTCGTCACAAACCCGACGCACTACGCTGTGGCACTCATATATGAGCGCGGGAAGATGAATGCTCCGCGTGTCATTGCAAAGGGCGTGGACTATTTAGCCGAGCAGATTCGTCGCATCGCGCAGGAGAGCAACGTCCCGATCGTCGAGGATCCACCGCTTGCCCGTGCGCTCTACGCCTCGTGCGACGTTGATGACGAAATCCCCGAGAGCCTCTTCCGAGCTGTCGCACGAGTGTTGGCATACGTCTATCGGTTGCGTTCCCGCAGCCGCGGGTAATCGCTCCCGCTGGTCGTATGGTCGGAGATATCCTGTCAGCCACTGCACCCAAATCATGTGTGCGGCGTGTGATACTGTCGTAGATCATGTCGTAGCTGTGTGCCACTGGCGGTTCATCTCACTATGTCGGATGCAGAGTATGTGCGGTATCGTGGTGGAGAGGGAGCATCGCCGCCAATCTACCGCGCTACGGTGAACGTCGTCTGTACAAGCGCGTCATTGCAGCGCAGCTGAGCAAGGTAGGTACCCGACTGCAACACCGGAAGCGAAAAACGGCTCGTTCCTTCGGGAAGCATGCCTCGATAGAGCTCGCCGATAAATTGCCCTCGTAGGTTGTAGATCTCCACCTGAACCGACGCAAGACGCCGAAGCTGAACTTGCACTTCGCCCCCTTCGGCGACGATGGGATTGGGAACGACTGTTAGCGCTGCGCTTGCACTATCTACGGGGAGAACGCCCGAGGTAACGCGACGCTTGATAACGTTGAGCGGTGCAATTCGATCTCCCAAGATTGCAGCTGTATCCTCCGGAGTAGCGTCGAACCAATTGAGCAGGATGTCCGCGTAGAGACGCCGGTAATCGTTCTGGTAGACAAGGTCGCCATTCGCATCGAGCTCGCGGAGGTTCGGCGCTGTCCCAAAGCGCGAGGAGCGGATGCTTTCCCCATCGCCGAACACAAACTGCACTCCTGCCGCACCGTGATCGGTGCCGCGCGAGCCATTCTCGTAGGGGCGCCGCCCGAACTCCGAGATTGTGATCCCCACAACGCGGCGCGCAAAGCCCTGCTGGAGCGCATCCTGCATGAACATCGCCACGCCATTGGCAAGCTGCTCCAGGAGCGATGGATGCACACCTTTGGTGACGTCGTCAGCTTCTTGCTGCTGGACATGCGTATCGAAACCGCCCAGATAGCACAGGTACACTTTCGTTTTGAGACCGCCCGAAATCAAGCGCGCAATCATCCCAAGCTGCGCAGGCAAACCGCGAGAGCCATAGTCCACTGTGGTGCGTCCACGGGAATACGCATCGAGCACTGCCTGGGAATAGCGATCTGCTTGTGCCGCAATTGAGCGAATGTAGTTGAACTCCCGCGCGAATGCATCCAGTTCGGGAAGTGGTTCTTCATCAGGTGTCGAACCTTTACCCAGCTCGAAGAATTTCTGCGGGTCGGTCAGTGCAATCCCAACGTCGCCCTTGGACGATTGGAACAGTAGCGAGAGCGTCCCCCCAATCTGCACGCAGAGCGGATGCTCCGGCAGCACTGCGGGGAAATCAGGCAACACGCGCGCAAAGAAGCGCCCAATCCAACCTTCACTGAGCCGAACGAAGGGATCCGACGAGTTGATGCCCGATAGCCAAATGTCCGTCGAGCGGAAGTGCGACAGGTTCGGATTGTCGTAGCCGACGTCCTGCACGATTGCCAGCCGCCCCTGATCCATCAGACCGCCAAAGCCACCGCCATAGACGCCATCACCCGCCAACGCAGGATGGAGGTAGAGATCGGTCGTCAGCCAGCGCCACGCCTGCTGTTTCGGAATCGCCAACGTCGGGCGGATGCGGTAGTACTCGTCATCCTCCGCTGGGATGACGGTGTTGAGTGCGTCGTTGCCGCCAAAGAGCTGGATGATGATGAGCACGTTATCGCTCTCCAGCACACGAGGCGGTAGCGACAGGATCGGCGAGCTGGCACGAACAGGGATACCCGCAATACTTGTCGCAGCAGCTGTTGTCGCGAGCGCTGTCGCAGTGCGGAGAAAGTCACGTCGTCGCATCGCGAAATACCTCCATCAAAAACGTTAGCACAAATGGTAATCGGGAGCTTTGACAATTGCTCGAAGGAGCGAACGCAGCCGGTTGCCGACTGCCTGAGCATCGTTGGCGATCGAAGGCCATTCGTAACTGGGTGCGCCGGCAAGAAGAATTGCCTGGTAGTATGCCTGACGCTCGGCGCTCACCGGACGCGGGAGCAAAAACTCTGCGAGAGCAGCAACAAACGTTTCCACCGCCTGCCACCCCTCGAAGGAACGGACGAACGCTTGCGCCTGTGCATCGCTCATCGCAGCGATAAGCTGTCCGGCGTACTGAATCCGCTGGGGGAACGTTTTCGTGCTGATCCACGTGCGGTAGCCCGGCCACCCCGAAACATCTGGCGGGTCAATAAGATCCTGCTCCATGCGTGCCATCGCGTCGGCTGCTCCCGAAAGCGGAACACCGAGTTGCCGACCCAACCCGACGACAAACTCCGCTGGCGTTTTGATCTGCACGCCGCGGTTGGCAGGATCGAAAAAGTGCTTGCTTGCAAGCAGCGTCCGAACAAGCGGACGCAATTCGAAATCGTTGGCAATAAAGACGTCCATCAACGCGGAAAGCACAGCAGCATCGGTCGCTCCCGGATTGCTGTAGACGAAGTAGCGGTACAACTTGCTCGTGATGAACCGTGCGACCGCTTCTGGACGCTGCTGGAACAAAATTTCGATCATCCGACGGACTTCCTGCGTCCGGACCAAGTACTCGGTGTTCGTGTCTTGGTCACGCGCCGGGATCGTCATCCCCAAGTACTGCTTTGCGCCGATGTCGTGATCGCTGGGTTTGAACCATGTGTTGAACATGCCATTCGGAGCCGGCGCGTCGCTGTAGAGCGAGGACTTCCACCCTGTCAGCACGCGTGCTGCTTCCTTGACGTCGCCCTCTGTGTACCATCCAATCCCGGTCGAATACAGCTCCATCATTTCGCGAGCGTAGTTTTCGTTCGGCGTGCCGGCAACGTTGAGCGTCCCACCCAAGTACTCGAGCATCGCACAGTCGAGTGTGACTTCCTCGAGGAATGCACGGAAGTTCGCCAGCCGCATCCGTCGGAGCATGAGGTTCTGGCGGTAGAGTACCTGCGGTGGAATGTACCCCAAGTCGTAGGTGAACTCCGTCGTGAAGTGCCCACTCCAAAAGAGTGTCAGCTTTTCCCGTGCGGGGATTGTTTCGTCAAGCATTTGCTCGATCCACCACTGCTGGAGCGCCTTGAAGTTTGCCTGCCACGTT
>BEHW01000122.1 GCA_002898675.1 bacterium HR20 | reverse complement strand
CGTACAACGGTATCACTCCTGCGCTTGATCCGAGTGTTGTCGTGCTCGCAGGCGCAGTAATTGTCGGCAATGTTGCCATCGGCGAGCAGTCATCGGTATGGTTCAATTGTGTCATCCGCTGCGATGTTCACTCGGTTACGATCGGTCGGCGGACGAACATCCAGGACCTTTCGATGCTGCACGTAACAAACGGAAAATTTTCGCTCTCGATTGGTGATGATGTGACAGTAGGACATCGTGCAATTGTGCATGGCTGTACTGTCCAGGACCGTGTACTCATCGGTATGGGAGCGGTGCTGCTGGATGGTTGTGTCGTTGAATCCGGTTCGATCGTTGCCGCAGGTTCTGTGGTGCGAGAAGGGGATCGGGTGCCATCAGGTGTTCTTGTCGCAGGTGTTCCTGCGCGAGTAGTCCGCACACTCAGTGACGACGAACAAGCGGCTATTCCACGGATAGCTGCAGACTACGTCGAATATGCGCAGAACTATCGCGCGCTGCTGCTGTCAACAGAATTCGAGTCTGGCCTATGAGCAACGACCGCCGTGCTGAATTGCTTGGTACCGCCCAGGCACTACTGGAGCATTTACAGCTCTTGCTCGGTGGGAGAATCTGCATTCCAGCGCAGAACGCACAGAACACTACTCCAGCCCAAAGAGCAGAAATGGATACATCCGAAGTTCCTCAAGTGCCACCTAGGAAAGACAATAGGCGCCGGCTTCAGCTTGACGTATCAACACTTGTTCCGATGGCAAGTATATTCGAACAGCAGGGTGACTTTCTAGCAGCGCAATCACTCGATGAACTCTACCAGTGCATTCACACATGCACGAAATGTCCCCTCGGCACGATGCGAACAAACTTCGTGTTCGGAACGGGAAATCCATCGGCTGACATCGTTTTCATTGGGGAAGCTCCAGGCGCAGACGAAGACCTCAAAGGCGAACCATTTGTAGGACGTGCAGGGCAATTGCTCACGAAAATTCTCGCTGCCATCAATTTGGAACGCTCGGACGTGTACATATGCAACATTCTCAAGTGCCGACCACCAAACAATCGCACCCCTCAGCCAAGCGAGATCGAGCAGTGCAAGCCATACCTCTACAAACAGCTGTCACTCATCGAGCCTACTTTTGTTGTCGCGTTGGGACTGACGGCAGCAGAAACTCTGCTCGGTAGAAAACTCAAAATGTCCCGCGTGCGCGGCGAGTGGTTCGATTTCTACGGCGCACGGCTTATCATAACCTACCACCCTGCAGCGCTCCTCCGAAACCCTGAACTCAAACGTGATAGCTGGGAAGACGTCCAAAAACTTCGCCGCGCATACGACGAATTCCTCCGTAGCGGTGTGCTTCCTGAACCAATCGGGCATGTTGAATGAAAAAGGTTGTCGTTCTACTCGGTGGCATCTCCCCCGAACGATACATCTCCTTCCGTAGTGGGTGGGCTGTCGCGCAAGCGCTCAGGTCGCTCGGATACCACGTCCAGTGCGTTGATCCTGCTCTGGGTGCCGAAGGCGCGATCGAACACCTTCCATCCATTCCTTCTAATGCTCCATCATTAGAGGAGCTTGCAGCATTCGATCCAAAAAGTTACATCGCGTGCGTGACCTCGCAACTTCTTGCAGAGTGTGATTGTGCGGTCAACATGCTGCACGGGCCGTACGGCGAAGATGGTGTGATGCAGACACTTTTAGAACTGTGCGGCATTCCATTCGTCGGAAGCAATGCGCTTGCATGCCGCTTGGCAATGGATAAAGCCCGCGCAAAGCTGCTCTTTGCGGCGCGTGGTATCCCGACGCCTGCTTGGGTTACGTTCGAGCGCGGCACAACGCTCGACCACGAGCTACTTGGCGAACTCCGAGAGCAGTTTCGCAGTGGGATGGTTGTCAAGCCCAACTGTGGCGGTTCTACCGTTGGGGTCTCGATTGTGACAAGCGGCAATCTTGACGACATTGAATCTGCAATCACGCAGGCTTGGGCATACGATCGAACTGCACTCGTCGAAGCATACATTGCCGGACGCGAGTTGACAGTCGCACTTATCGGGGACCGTCCACTCCCGATCATTGAGATTGTGCCGCGTGATGGTTACTACGACTACACCCACAAGTACACCGCTGGCATGACCGACTACATCGTCCCTGCTGAGCTTGATGAACCACTTGCTGAGTTCATCGCGACGTTGGCGCACGAAGCACATCGCGTGCTGGGATGCAGCGGTATTACACGAGTGGACTTTCGTCTCGACGACGACAACCAGCCCTGGTGCTTGGAGGTCAATACAATTCCCGGAATGACGGAAACAAGTTTGGTCCCGAAGGCTGCTGCTTCGATCGGCATTGGGTTCGAAGAGCTTTGTCGGACTTTTGTCGAGGGATGCTGATGGGACGCCGCTTGGAATTACTCGGATTCGGCAATGCTCTTGTGGACATTGAATTCAGCGTAACAGACAGTGAACTTGCAGCAACCGGACTACGCAAGAGCGGAATGACGCTCGCCGATCGCCAGCGGCAGCAACACCTTTTCCGCATACTCCTTGCCAAACATCCTGGGCGTCAGTCCAGTGGTGGCTCAGCAGCGAACACCATCGTTGCCTATGCTCAGTTCGGCGGAATCGCTGGGTATATCTCCGCACTTGGAAAGGACAACGAAGCTGAGTTCTACAGCGCAGAATTCGAGCGGTTCGGTATTGCGCTCTTTGCCGAACGATTGCCAACCGAGCCAACGGGGACATGTCTGGTGCTCATCACGCCAGATGGTGAGCGCACGATGCAAACGTACCTCGGTGCCAGCGATTGTTTCGAGCTCTCCATGTTCGATCCGCGTTGGCTTGATAGCACACAGTGGCTCTACCTTGAAGGGTACAAGCTTACAAGTTCAGCTGGCGCAGACGCAGTCTTCGAAATGGTGCACCAGGCGCGCCGTCGTGGCGTACAGGTTGCGTTGAGCATGTCCGATGTATTCGTTGTCACCACATGCCGCGATATGCTCGCTGAGCTTCTTCCGCAGATTGACATGCTGTTTTGCAATGACCGCGAGGGACGGGCATACGTGGGTACTGATGACCGCAAGGAAGCATTCCTTGCGCTCAGCGCTGCCGTTCCGAACCTTGCATTTACGCTCGGTCCGGATGGATCTATCCTCTCTGTTGGTGGGCAAGTGGTCCGGATTCCAGCATATCCAGTGGATGTGCTCGACACAAACGGCGCAGGCGATATGTACGCTGGTGCTTTCCTCTACGGTCTCCTGCATGGGTGGGGGATCGAGCGCTCCGGACATGCTGCCTCACGCGCTGCGGCCCAGATCGTAGCACAATATGGCGCGCGGTACCATGGCGATTACCGCCAGCTTATCGAACGAGCGGAGGTTGTTCAGCGGGACGGCGAGGAACCTACACTGCTTGCTGGCTCTACCGAGCCGAATGATGCAAGCAATTCCCCAAGTTGATTCTCAAGTCGCTTGTAAAGCCCGACACTGTTACCATTCCAGAGCACAGCAAAAAGGAAACGCTCGCCGCTTGCACTGCGCACCATCCCAGCCAGTCCGCTGACGTTACGGTGGGTTCCTGTCTTGCCACGAAGGTTACTGTCGGCAGCAGTTCCTTTCATTCGTCGTGCAAGCGTGCCGTCGCATCCTGCGATTGCAAGCGACTGAAAGAACACATCTCCCCAATTCTGCCGGGCACAGTACCGCAGGAGCCCAAGGAGTGAAGCAACGGTCACCCGATTGCGGCGGGAAAGACCAGAGCCATCGAACAACACACACCCCTCGCTCCGAATGCCGAGCGAATCGAGCAGTGCCGTCACAGTACGATACGCGTGAACGTTGCACTGGGTGTTCCCACAGCAGTAGGCTCCGAGGATTTTCATCACATGTTCGGCAATGAAGTTGTCGCTGTTTTTGTTGCAGACAGTCACCAGGTCTTGGAGTGGGCGCTCCCAGGCGGTAAGCTCGCGGGCATTCTGCGGTGCAGCGCCGCGTCGGATGCCGCCTTCGATGCGTATGCCGCTTGCAGCAAGGCTCCGCTCGAGCGCTCCTGCTGTAGCCAGCGGAGGATCGAGCATCGTAACAGCAAATGAGACACTCGCATTCGGACGTGGCTTGCCGACGATGCGGATCTCTTGCACGCCGTCGGTACGGAGAGCCGAGCTGATTCGCACCGGCTCGATTGTAACAGCGCGGGTGCGTCTTCGACCTCGATGTTGGACAATTCGATCCCCGTAGCGCTGTCGAATGCGCTTTTTCGATCGGATGCGCGGTGCAGGTTGAGAAGAAGGCTTCGGCAGTGCAGCCCACTGTACGACAACGCCGCTACTGGCAGGCAGCGTGTGTACTCGTACACGATCTCCAGCACCGCGTGTGACGATCACAGTGAACCTGTTCCCATCAATACCGAGCGCAGTAATAGGCGGGAGATTTTCCATTCGCTCGGCATCACCGCTATACTGCTGGCGGTCAGTGATGGGGTCGAAATGTGTTGCATCAGCAACGATCGCACCAGTGATGCGCTTGATTCCAAGCGCGACGAGCCGATCAGCAAGTGCCTCGAGATCTGCGCTTGCCAGTAAACAATCCCCATGACCGATGATGTAGAGGTTGCCTTCCAGCGTTCCATCGCGCAGTACACCGTCGGTTGCAAGCACAGTGCGAATTGCATAGCGCGGACCCATCGTTGCAAATGCCGTTGCCGTGTAATAGAGCTTGGTAAGCGATGCAGGCACAAGTGGTTCGTGCACATTGTGAGCAACGATGAGTGTATCACGGTCGAGCGAGTACACCGCAATCCCAAATTTCGTCGCATGGAGCTGAGGTGTTGCCAATAGCTGCGCAATGCCATCAGAAAGCTGCTCGTAAGCGTGCAGTTGTCGAGCCATGCCCGAGGTGGCTCTACTCTGCGCACGGTCAGAAAGCAGAAGTACCCCCGCAATTGTAGCCACCAAGACGATCCATCGTTTGAAAACTGCTGATGCCCTCTCTGGTGGGCTCGTTACTGCCGGCATCACCGTGTCAAGTCGTTGTAGAACACGATGACCATGAGTGCCAAGATCAGGACGACCCCAATTTGCTGGTAGGCGAGTTTGACTTTCGTCGAAAGCCCGCGGCGCAGCGCCCCCTCAATCAAGACAAGAACTAAGTGCCCACCGTCGAGCGCTGG
>BEHW01000121.1 GCA_002898675.1 bacterium HR20 | reverse complement strand
CTACGAGTACCGCGTAGGGATGGTCAGCCGCGATGGGAGCATTGCGTGGAGTCGGTCGGTGGTGTTGGGAGGCGAGCCTGACGGGTTCAGCGTGGAGGTGCATCCGCAGCCTGCCGATGGGGAGGTGATGGTGGACATTCGCGGCAGTGGCCAGTACGCGGTGGAGGTTGTGGACCTGCTCGGTCGGGTGGTTGCGGCGAGTGCTGCGGTGCAGCCGTTTGGGTATCGGTTGGATGTGAGCGGCTTGCCGGCGGGCGTGTACACGGTGGTGGTGCGCCAAGGCGAGATGCTCGTGCGTCAGCCGCTGACGATCGTGCGCTAACCAGCCCGCGCACAAAGCAACGATTGCGGGGGCAAGCTGCAAAAGCTTGCCCCCGCTTCTTTTTCACGGTTGGTGCTCTTCTTGCTGGGGGGTAGAAGGATGTGCGATGGTCTTGCGTACTGTACGCTTGATGCCAATACGGCGATGCCGAGGATCATTCAGCAGATAGCCGCCTTCGTGTAAGTGCTTGAGCATCCGTTCTCGGAGGCGGTGGTACTGCTGACGGAGGGTGAGGATGTCCTTGTCGGTTGGTTGTCGCTTGTGGATGAGGCTGACAATTTCTGAATACTCAAAGTCCAACCATCGCGCGAGGATGATAACCTGCTCTTCTGTAGAAAAGTGCTGTAGGAGCCAGAGAATGTCCACGCGCGACATGACCATGTCATCGGGTCTGTGCGTCCAGTCGGGGAACAGTGAATCCTCAAGCGTCGAAGTATCCTCGGCTTCACTTGAGGGAGGAGGGAGCACTGCACGAAGTGAAATGAGGCATTGATTGCGGCGGAGCCAGTTCGAAGCTGATCCGATGATGATTTTGAACAGTCGCTCAGCTGGCAACTGTTTCCACTTGTCGCCGGGATATTTTGCCAGCACCGAGGCAATTCCTTCTGCAATTGCTTCGGATAGTAAACTGGAGTCCTGCTCAGGATGCAACCGTCGTAGGTAATTCCGCGCTCGTCGTTTCAGCGCGGCCACATTCGACGGCATCGCTGGAGGAGATTTGCACCGCGAGGGTTTTCGGCGTTTCGCTTTCATGGTTCCTAATAGTTTCGGATCTCACGGATGCGGTCGAGCAAGCGTTGTTTGAATGTAGTCAGCGGGATCTCTGTACCCCAGCCGTATTCATTCTTTGGCATACGGACAACGGCAGTTCCGCTGCTGTCGGTGGTGATTGGGTATGCGGTAATGCTGACGTTGAAGTGCCACTCGTCGTTGCAGGGCAGTTCGACAGCCAGGGGATGCAATTCGTAGTAGTCGCCGATTCCTGCAGTGTCACGGCACATGAACGGGAAGGTGAGCATGACGATGTACTCGTTGCCCGGAGTGATGACATGTCCGAGTCGCTCATCGTCGGGCTCGATAATGTCCGTAGTGCCACTGAGTCGAGCATTGGGGACGTAGGTGAACTGAAGGCAGGGTCCACTACTGCTCAAAGTTTTGAGTTGTTTTGTGCCGGCTTGTACTTCTGGTGCGGTGTGGGTAAAGGCGGGATTGCATGGTGGTAGGACTTGTCCCTTGATGAGATCGAGAACTTGACATGTGGTGACGACCAATGTTGTCCAATCGAGTTCGAATTTGCCACTTCTGTGGACGGTATCAACAACTTTCACGTGGGCGATGTAGTCTGCCTCGAGCAAGACCAAGTCGCGGTGGAGTGCACCGAGGTCATTTGCCCACGCACGAGTGACCGCTTCGATAATCCCCCCGTAGATCATGTGGGGAGGGAGTTGAGGCCATCGGAAGGAACGCAGGGTTGCCTCGAAGAGCATCGGGTCGTAGTCCGCCATTGCGTAGAGGGAGCGGACGATCTTTTTGAGGGTGTCGTCGAACGATGTCCGACGTTCGAGAAAGGAGCGGACTTGTTGGACGCGGCCCCAGGTTTCATTGTACGTTGTTGCCCAGTTGATAATCGAGTCGAGGGCGATGTATCCTAACAGGACATCGTAGGGCATGTAGATGGAGACAGGCGGTTGGCGTTCGGGCCAGCGCAATTGATAGACCAGCCCAGTCTCACCGCAGGGGTTTCGCTGGGCGTGCACAAGGACAGTTGCAGCAAGGATCAGGAGCGCAGTATGCCGAATCATGGGAGGACCTCTATGATGGTGGAACTATGGTGGTTGATACTCCGCGGTCGTTCGCATGCAGATTGTTGTCGTCACGGAGAGAATGGGGACTGAAAGCGAACGTTACTCTCGTTGGCTGATACTTCTGACAGGGAGAGTGCGAGAACATGGCGCAGGATAGATTCGCCACTGTGCTTGATGACGGGCAGGAGTGGAAGTTCCTCCCTTCGAGTAACCTGCGGCGGGCAAGAGCAACCCCACCCATTGCATCGTGGGAGGCAACACCAGAGGAGGCTATGGGATGGCCAGCACCGGCGCTGCGGAGGGACGTATGTTCCCCACGTAGCAATCGTCTCGCTTGCATTGCCAACTTCGAGATGCACCATGCTACCATCGCCGCCTCCGCTTATGGAATCATGATCAGTTGGGAGATGCGCAAGTCGCCGATCGTAGCGACGCAAAAATATATGCCCGGCGTGATAGTTTCAACGGGAATTTCAACTGTCGTGCTGGAGGCAGCATGCCACGTTGGAGGAATATCCAAAATCATTCTGCCAAGTAGGTCGTAAAGTTGAAAACGGACAAACGCTCCCTGTGGCGGAATTGGTAGTTGGATCGTTCCTCTGGCTTTGGTGGATGTCGTCGGAGCAGAGGGCGGAGTTGATATCCCAGCTAATTCTGGACAGTAAAGCTTTGCGAACATGCAGCGATCGTCTTCGGTAAATGAGTCTGGGTACTTCTGCATACCTCGCCCGTTCATAACCCCAGCGTAGCAGCATCTGCACGAATCAGGGTGCTCTCTACAATAGTTGTCAATCCTTAAAAGTGAGTCACATCGCTTGGAGTGGCAACCATGACCGAAGCCATAGACATGACCGAGTTCATGCGTGAGAATGGTGCACAAATCGTTTGCCCATCGCTCTGAGTTGTCACTAGGAAAGAGAGTAGCCATCGCATTGTCTGTTAGCGAACGATTGAAGAAGTAGCGGTAGGGCATGCCAAGTCGGTCGAGTCCTAAGTATTGCCACCGTTTATTTGTTCCAACGCGCCATCGCGTGGCATTGATGGCAATAAGAGGTAAGATACTATCACCACACATGCAACTATCGTTCTGCGGCTTCCATTTAGGTACAGCAATCGCCGTAACTGTAGAACCAACGGGAAATGTTCTCGTACTTGTGTCAAACCGAACTCGAACGGTACATCGGCATGGTAACTGTTCCATGCCGCAGACGCATGCCCATGCACGTTGGGCACAACAGAGGTCTTCCCACAACCTATCAACCGAGAAAACAAGCCGCCGGATAGTCGAATCCCGTGCATCTGGCCACCATACTTCTTGAAACGGGGATGGATAGGAAGGATCAAGTGCCAAGCAGAGCGGGACTGCGTAGTTGAATCTGCGTGGTGGATTGTCTGTGCATGGCCTTTCAATACAGGAGTGTACTCCGTAATCGAACGGAAGACATGGTTTGCACAGTGCACCACGCTTGCACCATGAGTTGCACGCTTGGCATGTGTCACAGTTTGTGGTGGCCCATACTGCTGCGATGCTGAAGATACACGCGGCGAGCAGGCAAGTTTTGGGTAACATCGTCTTACCCTCCCGAAAAAGTGTGTGTCGTCTTCTTTGAATAGTCAAAAATCTTGTGTGACGTGACATGGTATGAGAAAAATTTCTTCATCAGTTTCATGGTTCCTAATAGTTTCGGATCTCACGGATGCGGTCGAGCAAGCGTTGTTTGAATGTAGTCAGCGGGATCTCTGTACCCCAGCCGTATTCATTCTTTGGCATACGGACAACGGCAGTTCCGCTGCTGTCGGTGGTGATTGGGTATGCGGTAATGCTGACGTTGAAGTGCCACTCGTCGTTGCAGGGCAGTTCGACAGCCAGGGGATGCAATTCGTAGTAGTCGCCGATTCCTGCAGTGTCACGGCACATGAACGGGAAGGTGAGCGTGACGATGTACTCGTCGCCCTGGAAGTTCACCGCAGGCTCTATCCCTGCTCTACGTTCTGCAGCAAGTACGCCTTGATAAAGTCGTCCAGGTCGCCGTCCATGACGGCATGCACGTCGGTTTTTTTCAGTTCGGTGCGGTGGTCGTTGACCATCGTGTACGGCTGGAACACATATGAGCGGATCTGGCTCCCCCACTCGATTTTCTTCTTCTGGCTTTCGAGCGCTGCTTGCTCCTGCATGCGTTGTTCAAGTTCGCGTTGGTAGAGCTTCGCTTTCAGCATGCGCAGCGCACGCTGGCGGTTCTGGTGCTGCGAACGCTCTTGCTGGCAACTGACGACGATGCCCGTCGGGATGTGGCGCAGTCGAACCGCAGTCTCGACTTTGTTGACGTTCTGTCCGCCTTTGCCGCCAGAGCGGAACGTTTCCATCTCGATGTCGGCGGGGTTGATATCCACAGTGATGGTGTCATCCACGAGGGGATAGACGAACACCGAGGCAAAGGACGTATGCCGACGTGCGTTGCTATCGAACGGCGATATGCGGACTAAGCGATGGACGCCACTTTCACCTTTGAGGTAGCCGTAGGCGTAGGGACCTTCGATTTCGAGTGTGGCAGATTTTATGCCCGCAACTTCGCCTTCGACCATATCGGCAAGGCTGACGCGGTAGCCCTTGCGCTCTGCCCAGCGCGTGTACATCCGAAGCAGCATCGCTGCCCAATCCTGAGCTTCGGTGCCGCCTGCACCAGCGTTGATGTCGAGCATCGCGCCGAGCCGGTCATTTTCTCCCGAGAGCAACTTTTCCAGTTCAGCGCGGTCGAGCTGCTCTTCGAGCGCACTGAGTTCGCGGTCGAGTTCTGCCTGGAGCGATTCATCGCCTGCCTCGCTGGCAAGCTCGATGAGCGTTGCAATATCATCGGCACTCCGTTGGAGCACTTCCCAACCTCGGACGATTTCTTCCAACTCGGCAATCTGCCGCATTGTATGCTGTGCTCCTGCAGGATCGTCCCAGAATGTCGGCTCGCTACTTGCTGCTTGGAGTTGTGCTATCTGGTTGCGTTTTGCAGCGACGTCAAAGAAACCTCCCAAGTTGTTCAATTCGGTTGCGGCAGGACTCGAGCCGCT
>BEHW01000120.1 GCA_002898675.1 bacterium HR20 | reverse complement strand
GCGAGAGTCCTGCACCTGCCGCAACGCCGTTGATGCCTGCAATGATTGGCTTGGGCATATCCCGCATCAGGCGAATAATCGGGTTGTAGCGACGGCGAAGCGAATCCCGTAAATCTCGCTCCGTTCCCGGCTCTGGGGCTTCTTTGAGGTCTTGCCCGGAGCAGAATGCTTTGCCCGCACCAGTGAGAGCGATGCATCGGACGGCAGGATCGGAGCCTGCGTGTTCGAGTGCCTGATACAGCTCGCTGGTGAGCTGTTCATTGCATGCGTTGAATACTTCGGGGCGGTTGAGCGTAATTGTTGCAATGCCGTTGTCGAACTCGTAGAGAATGGTCTGGTAGTTCATTGCACAAGCTTCGGATGGTTAGCGACCTTTCCACTGTGGCGCGCGCTTTTCGAGGAACGCTGCCATGCCTTCTTTCTGGTCCTCGGTAGCAAAGAGCATGTAGAAGTTCTTCCGTTCCAATTCTAAGCCAACTTCGAGCGGTGTCGAAAATGCCTTGTTGACAGCTTCCTTGGCAAGTCGAAGGGCAAGCGGTGCCTTCGAGGCAATTTCTTCAGCAAGTGCAAATGCCTCCTCAAGGTAGTATTCGACGGGGACAACACGGCTAACAAGTCCACGTTCGAGGGCGCGCTCAGCGGAGATCATCTGCCCGCTGAGGACAAGCTCCATTGCAAGCGATTTACCGACTGCCCGCGTCAGACGCTGCGTGCCACCGGCGCCAGGCATGACACCGATGTTGATTTCTGGTTGGCCGAACTGCGCTGTGTCGCTGGCGATGATGATGTCGCAGAGCATCGCCAGTTCGCATCCGCCGCCGAGTGCATAGCCACTGACGGCAGCAAGCATCGGCTTTTTGATCTGGCGGAGCCGTTCCCATCGAGCGAACTGGTCGCGCTGGAGCATCGTCACGGTATCGGCGGTGCTCATATCGCGAATGTCTGCGCCCGCTGCAAACGCACGCTCATCTCCATGGATGACGATGCATCCAACGGTTGAATCGCGTTCGTACTCTTCGCACGCAGCGACGAGTTCTTCCATCGTACGCAGGCTCAGTGCGTTACGCACCTCCGGTCGGGCAAGCTGAATTGCTCCAACTCCACGGTAGTTCTCCGGGCGATAAACCCGAATGCACGTGTACTCCATAGTCGCGAGTCGGTGATGCAGTTATTTTCGGCGCAAAGATAGAAAGGCTGCCGATGGAATGTCTCTACGTTCCGACGCTCGAGCGCGACAGTCGAGAACTTCTCATCGAAGGCGACGAGCTCCGCCACGTGCGCGTTCTGCGGTGCCGGGAAGGCGACACTCTCTATGCCAGCAACGGACGTGGTTTGCGGGCGCAGATTTCCCTTCAGCAGATCGGGTCTCGGTTTGCGCGTGCTGCTGTCGAAGCTATCGAGTTCGTCCCTGGAGAGCTGCCATACCGCTTAACGCTTGCAGTTGGAATGCTCGCAGCACGCGATCGGTTCGAATGGCTGGTGGAGAAAAGCACCGAGCTTGGCGTCGTACGCATTGTTCCGCTCCTTCTTGACCGAAGCGAGAAAATCCATTCTTTCCGGCATGAGCGGTTGCTCGCAAAGGCAGTCGCAGCGCTCAAGCAATCAAGGAGAAGTGTGCTTCCGGTGATTGAAATGCCACAGCGGCTGGAGGACTTCCTTGCGACGTCTGCCGCATCGCTTATCGTTTGCGCTCCCGATGGCCAAGTTCCTTCGTTCGAACCAGGCGATCTTGCGATTGTGATTGGCTCAGAAGGCGGCTTTTCACCACGCGAAGAGCAAATCCTCGCTTCGTTCGGCGCACGCAAATGGTCTCTTGGGAGTTTGCGTCTCCGAAGCGAAACTGCTGCGCTTGTAGCAGCGAGTGTTGTGCGTGTGGGGTGGAGCGCTCACATCTGATTGCGGAGGGCGCGTACGCGCTGCCGCGCCTGCGGCACGAGAATCGAATTCGGATACTGTGCCAGCAATTGATTGTAGAGCGATAGGGCTTCTTGAACTTTGCCCTGGCGGCGTGCGATTTCGGCAAACCCCCAGAGGATGCGATCACCATAGAGCGTTTCCGGATACTGCGTCGAAAGCATCGTCCAATAGCGCAGGCTGGTGCTATCAATGCCACGTTCGAGCGCGATGCTTGCCGCCCGGAGCACGGCCTGTTCAGCGATGTCGCTGTGGACGCTCGCAAGTGAATCGGTCAATGTGAATCCACGCTCGAGATTGCGTTCGTAGAATGCCCGCTCGATTTGCGCGTACTGACAGAGAGCCAGTGAATCCTCGCGGTTGACCGAAAGGAGTGTCAAGCGCTCGATGGCATCATTGGCAATTGGGTCATCGAGATTCGAGGCGGCTTCGCGGTAGAAGCCGAGCGCACGTTCGAAGCGGCAGCGGTAAAAGTCCAGCTCACCGCGGAGAAATGCTGCCTGCAACCGGAGCGATGGGTACGCGGTAATTCGTGGCAAGTCGCGTTCGAAGAGTGTTGCCGCACTATCGAGGCCATAGCGCTCCACAAGAAGTGGGACACGCTCGATCAAACCACGCGCAGCCTGTTCGCTCGAGGGATAGCGCTCGATGAGTTGATCAAACCGAGCCAGCGCAGCGCGGCGATCGTTGCTGTAATCGCGTTGGAGCTGGGCAATGCGGAGCAGTGCAGTCGCAGCAAGCGGATGCGAGGGATAATTCGAGGCAATCTTTTCGTATTGGCTGATGAGTTGCTCAAGATCCTTTTGCGAGCGAACGTGTGCGCTGAGCATGCCTTGCTCGATCGTTTGAGCATATCCAAAGAGCGCCATCGTCCGGACATCTTGCGGGACTGAGGGCGATTGCAGCGCGCTGTAGGCATCGAGCGCGACATCGAGTGCGCCTTCTGTTCGTGCGCGCTCAGCAAAGGCGTAGAGTTCTCGCCCTGTTTGTCCGGTCAGGCGTTCCAGCCGGATGACAACGTCGAGCGCTGCTCGGTAGTCTCCCAATTGGCGGAGTGTCCATTCATAGAGTCGCAGCACGAGGGGCGAGGAGTTGCTTTCGTTCACCACACGCTCCAGGCGCTGACGAACCAAATCGCCGGTACCCTCGATTGCAAGGATCGCCGCGATGAAGCCTTGCGTGCGGGCAAGATTCTGTGTCGTACGGAAAAAGAGGACGAGCTCATCGAGTGCTTCGTCTGGCTGGCGTGCGGCGATTGCAAGCTGAACCAAATCCTCCGCAAAAACTCCGGGCTGGGCAAGGCTCCGCCGACCACGTTGAAACGTTCTGGCTGCTTCCTGGCGTGCACCTGCATCGAGTTGGAGACTTGCAATGGTGCGGTAGAATGTCTCCTGCTGAGCTGGTAACTGCTCGAGTGCCCGAGTCCAGGCGTCGGTGGCTTGTTGCTGTTTACCAATCTTCCAGAGGGCATAACCATAGTACGCGGTTGCTTCCCATGATCGCGCTTGCGCAGAAGAGGATTCGAACAGTTGAGCCATCGCCTCCGCCTGACCGAGCATCTTGAGCGAACGGAGCGCTCCGACCAGGTAGCGTGGATTCGTCGGTTGCTGAGCAAGCATTTCTTGCCAGAGTCGTGCTGCATTTCGCCAATCACCAGCTTGTTCGTATGCAATGGCGACGCGCTCTTGATCACTCTTGCCTTGCGCGTATGCAGCGCTCCAGGCGATGGCAGCAACGAGCACTATGACGAAGCGTGTCTTCATAGCTCGACGGTGATGAGTTCGTTCTGCAATGGTTCGCTTGGGATGTGCACGTGCCCATCGTGGTCAATGACAACGTCACATTCACTCCGGAAGCCGAAGCGGCCGGGAAGGTAAATGCCAGGTTCGACGCTGAACGATGTACCTGCCAACACACGTCGTGTATCGCATGTCTCGTAGTTATCCATGTTTGCCCCGAAGCCATGGACCTCGGTTCCGATGTTGTGGCCTGTGCGATGGATGAAGTACTCGCCGTAGCCTGCAGCGGCAATGAGGTTTCGTGCTGCATCATCCACTTCGTACCCGTACAACGGTGCACCACGGTGGAATCGCTCTCGGACTAACGCCAGTGCAGCATTGCGCGCTTCGACCACCAGACGGGCGATGCGTCGTGCTTCGTCCGGTGGAGAGCTGCCAAGCCACACTGTCCACGTAATGTCGGCATACGTTGCATCGGCAGATTGCCCTTTCGCCCACATGTCGAGTAGAAGCATGGAGTCGCGCTGCAAAGGTGCGCTCGATGCTGCTGTCGGTTCGTAGTGCGGAGAGGCTGAATTTGTGCCTATTGCCACAATCGGCGGGTAATCTGTGATCAGTGCTTCGCGTGCAAATGCCGCGAGGATGAATTGTTGAAGGTCATACTCGGTTGCGTTGCGTGCAAGCACCAGCGTTCGTGCCGCCTCGATGCTCTCCATCATGATCGAGCGAAGTTTCGATGCGACCAGGCGATTGGCTGCGATCTGTTCAGCAGTCCATACTGCCTCGATGTGCTGAACAAGATCACCGCTGCTGCAAAGCTCCAGATCGAACGAGCGGAGGAGCTCGGCAGTTCCTGCATCCAGGAACGAGATCGCCGGTAAATCACCGTGTGGGGAATATTCGGTGGCAATGCGTCGAGCGTCTGCAAGGAGAGACCTGAGTATTGTCAGCCACTCCAGTCGGCTGCGGTACAGTTTGCGCTGGAAGGGAAGATGCGCAAAAAGATGCAGTTCGATTGCGTGGACAAGCGCAATAGCCTCGCCTCGAGCAGGAATCCAGACTGCGAAGCGGCGGGTGGTGTGGGCATGCTCACGTATGCCGAGGAGGCGGTGCGCAATGGGATTGGAGCGGCGGAAATCATAGAGGAGCCAACCATCGAGCTGGTACTCGACAAGTAAGCGTTGGACGTGTCCAATGTCAATCATCATGGGGTCTCGAGGTGGTTGACGATGGTGGCAGCAGCTACTGGCGGAAGAATTGCGCCTTCTGCTACCGCATCGGCAATGCGATCAAAATGTGTTGACGCACGCTGGCGAAGCAAGGCGATGAGCTCGCAATGGAGGGATTCGTCGAACCACCGCATGCGCTGCTGGCGACGGCGAGCCTCGATGTTTGGGCGTCGTCCGTCGGCAAAAAATTCCTGGCAGAGCATCCATAGCTCCGTAATTCCTTCGCCTGTTGTACTCGACGTTGCAAGGACGCGGACGTGCCAATCTACGTCTCGGTTGCGGAGAAGTGCACGTCCGCTGCGGATTTGCTGTACAGCGCGTCGTGCAGCAG
>BEHW01000119.1 GCA_002898675.1 bacterium HR20 | reverse complement strand
GCAGCGTTGAGTAGTGTCCAGTCCATCGCGAGGTACGATACTGCAAAAGGGACTCTCTTCGAACTTACCAAATCACTCCGTAATTTTCACAACAACTTCTATTCCACGTGCTGTGAAGGTCGCCATCGTTCAAATGAACCCCGTCTTGGGAAACGTCGAAGCCAACCTGGAGCGAGTTTGTGCAATGGTACGCCGTGCCGAGGCAGAGGTTGTAGTCCTTCCGGAGTTGGCATTGAGTGGATACTTTTTCACTACCCGGACGGAACTGGACGCAGTTGCACTGGAGCGAAGTTCTCCGATCCTCGATGCGATCGCACGCATTGCACAGCAGCAGTCGAAAGCCATCATCGTCGGTTTCCCTGAAAAAGACGGCCAGCGCCGGTACAATACGGCGGTACTGCTCGGTCCCTCTGGGCAGCGGTATTACTACCGCAAGACGCACCTGTTCTACAAAGAGCGTCTTGTCTTCGACGAAGGTGATACGGGCTTCGAGGTCGTCAGCGTTGCACCGTTTGATCTGCGCATTGGGATGATGATTTGCTACGATTGGCGCTTCCCCGAAGCCGCGCGAACACTTGCGCTGGCGGGTGCAGAGTTGATTGCATGCCCGTCGAATCTCGTCACGCACATCTGGCGCATGGCAATGCCTGTGCGCGCGTTGGAAAACAAAGTGTACCTTGCTGTCGCTAATCGGATTGGCAGCGAAACAAGCGGCGATGAGACGCTCCACTTCAACGGACGCTCGGCGATCTACAGCTATAACGGCACGGTCCTGGCAGAGCTTCCTGCCGACACTGAGGGTATCGCAGTAGCACCGATCGAGCCGGAGCGCACGCGATCGAAATCGTTCAATCCCTACAATGACCTCTTTGCCGATCGCCGCCCGTGGGCGTATCGTATCGGCAATAGCAGTTCGTAGATTTGGAATGCGTGCTTGGCAGTCACAACTATTCTCGACATTCCCATGGGTATTTTCTCACGAATTGCCGACATCTTCAAAGCAAACGTCAACGACGCGCTCGACAGAGCCGAAGACCCCGAAAAGATGCTCAAGCAGATGGTCATCGAGATGGAGGAATCCGTCAACAAAGCGACGATGGCCGTTGCGCAGGCTATTGCGAATGAAAAGTCGCTGGAACGAAAGATTGCGAAAGCTCGGCAGGACTCTGCCGATTGGCAGCAGAAGGCTGTCCAAGCGCTCCAAGCGGGAAGAGAAGATCTGGCCCGCGCTGCATTGGAGAGAAAAGCAATCGCCGATCGAAACCTCGCGGACCTGCAGCCGATTTACGAACAGGCAAAGGCAACCACGGCAAAGCTTCGGCAGCAGCTCGATCAACTCAAAGCAAAGCTTGACGAAGCCCGTGCACGTCAGAGCACACTTATCGCACGCTCCCAGGCTGCAAAGGCGCAAAAGCAAATTGCCCAAGCCTTCAGTGGCGTAGGTGCGGATGCCTTTTCGAAGTTCGACAAGTTCGAGGGCAAAATCGAGCAACTCGAAGCAGAAGCCAGCGCCTACGAGCAATTAGCAGGTGAGAGCACTTCGCTTGAGCAGGAGTTCAAGTTGCTCGGTTCTTCCAAGACCGTCGAGGATGAACTCGCCAAACTTAAAGCATCGCTCGGCCAGCTTCCGCCCAGCACCACGCAAGAAGAGCCATCGTAGTGACCCATACCCACCATACTGGAGAGACGTTCATGACAACTCCGGCTGAACTTCTTGAGTCTACCCGCCTGCGTGTCGAAAGCATCCTCCATGAGGCCTTCCCAGAGTACGTGCCGTTTTCCAATGGCTCGTTCGCAGTCCAGCATGGCTCGACCCAGGTTATCATCGTGGTTCGGCCATTTACAGAAACCGAATGCGTCGTTGAATGTATCGCGCATGTTGTCTCGGGTGCTACAATCAGCGAAGAGCTGATGCGCTTCCTCCTGCGCAAGAATGCTGAAATCCACCTTGGAGGCTTTGGATTGCTCTTCGATGATACCATCATCTTCTCCCACTCGATCACTGCCTCAAATATGGATCGCAACGAGCTCGTGACAACAATCATGAGCGTTGCAATCATCGCTGATCACTACGACGATGAAATCGTAGCGATGGCAGGCGGGCAGCGTGCTGCCGATGTCTTGGGACAATGAGGGGATTGGCCTGAGCGAAACAATCGTTCGAGCGTAAGCAACGCATGCATTAAACGCTCACCTACGATGCTGCGTCAAATGCGGCGAGCTTACGAACTTCGAACGTATCCACGATGGCAGCACACGTAATGGCACTCGCAGCAGATGAATCTGCGCTCGTCGAAGAGTTCCTGCATGGGGATCGGGAACGTGCAGCATCGCAGTTTGTGCGCCGCTACCAACGGTTCGTCTATAGCGTTGCACTCCGACACCTCGATGGTGACCGTGACGATGCTGACGATGTGGCGCAGGAAACCTTCATACGAGCATTTCGGGCATTGCACCGGTTCAAGGGCGACAGCTCGCTTCAAACGTGGCTGTACCGCATCACTGTCAACACATGCATTTCGTTCCGTCGGAAGTGGAAAAAGTTCGTCCGTCTCGAGGACGTACTTGAAAACATCGAGGATCTTCACTCTGCGCTTCCGACGCCGGATCGGCAGCTGGAAGATGCCGATTTCCTTGAGCGCTTTCACGGAATGCTCAAGAAGCTGCCACCAAAACAGCGCGAGACGTTCTATCTCCGCTACGTCGAAGGTCTCAGCTACGAGGAGATCTCCACGATGCTTGGCGTAAGCGTCAGTGGCTTGAAGGCAAACTATTACCATGCCGTCCGCAAGCTTGCAGAAATGCTCGGCCGTCCCATTCCCAAAGGAGGCAAACGATGACGATCGAAAAGATTCGCATGCTCCTGCCCGACTACGCTGCTGGAATGCTCGGCGATGACGAACGGCTCACTGTTGAAGATGCGCTCCGATCTTCGCCCGAGCTCCAAGCAGAGCTCGAAGCAATCCGCGCGCTCTTCGATGCATTTCCTCCTCAATCCATTCAGCGAGAGCTCGATTGGCAGACCCAAATGCTCAGCGTCCGCGTCGTTGAGCAGCTCCGCGCAGCCCGCAGTCACCGGCGTGTTCGGTGGCACTGGCTTGCGGTCGGTATAGCTTGTACCGCTGCGATTGTTGCAGCGGTTGTCCTCCCCGAGCGCAATCATAGCCAACGGGAGTATCCTCACGTGATGCAGAGTATCGCACGTACTCCTTCGGTGCAAGCAGTCACCGAATCAAACATGGAACGCTCCATCATTCCAGCACCAGCACAACCAGCCCAAACTCAGCGCGTTCGCGCAGCATCGAGTACCGATCAGGAACCAATGATCGAAACACCACCAATTGATGCAATCGCAATTGCAACGTTCCCCTACGATGCGATGGACTCCGAGTTTGTTGAACAATTTGCCGAGGTTTTTAGCGATGAAACGCTTGAGTAGCCTAACGGTTGCGATGTTTGCAGCAACCATGCTCGTTGCGCAGCCACCAGCACAACAACCCCCACGAGCCAAACCCGCGGAGCGCTTAGCTCAGTTCAAGAAGCTCAAGCTGATCGAAACGCTTGACTTGGACGAAAAGACTGCAGAGAAGTTCTTCGTGCGCTACAACGAAGGTCAGAAGAAAATTGACCAGGCCCGGCACGACCTCCGCACCGCCATCGGGGAGCTGGAAGCGGCGATCCGCGCAAACGTGTCCGATGCAGAACTGACCGCGAAAACCCAGGCTGCGACGAAAGCACTCCAACAGCTCTCGAGTGCAACCCTGGAGCGGTTGGAATCTGTGCGTTCACTGCTGAATCCGCAGCAGTATGCAAAGCTTGTCGTCTTCGAGGTACGGTTCATCGAGGGATTGCAGCGCGCTATGCTTGAGCGACAACGTCCCCCGCTACGAGAGCGCGATCGGCGGAGAGTTCCCCCGCTGGAAGAGCCAGACTAACTAAGGAGCGATGCAATCGAGGCACTCAGACAGTTTGTGAGTGCCCCGATTGCCATTGCACGCCAGCCAAGGCGAACGATATCATCACGCCGCTCGGGTGCGAGCGAGCCGATACCCCCGATCTGAATGGCAATCGAGCTGATGTTCGCAAAACCACAGAGTGCGTACATCGCAATCATTGCTCCGCGCGGGCTGATGGTACCGGCTTGGATAAGCCCAGCTAAGTCAGTGTAGGCAACAAATTCGTTGGCGACGATCTTCGTTCCCAGCAGCTGAGCGACAGTGTGGGCATCCTGCGCCGGTACACCGAGCGCATATGCCAACGGCAGGAAGATCCAGCCGAGAAGCTCTCGGAGTGATGCCGGCATCCATGGGAGCCAAGAGTGCAACCAGGCAAAGCCTGCATCGAGCAGCGCCATGATTGCGATAAACGCAAGGAGCATTGCAAGAACGTTGAGCGCTAGCATCAGCCCATCGCGCGCACCGCTCGTAGCTGCGTCCAGCAGAGATTGCGTTGTACGTTCTGTGCGATAGGATTCGATCGGACGTTCTGATCCACTTGGTGGAATTGCCAGCTTCGCCAGCATCAGCCCTCCTGGTGCGGAAAGCAGCGAGGCTGTGATCAGTGCCTGGGCAGACATTCCAAGCTGGACGTAAGCGCCCAGGACTGAACCTGCAATGGTCGCAAAACCGCCAACCATGATAGCGTTCAGTTCAGAGATGCTCGCTGATGACAGGTAGTGCCGAATCAGGATTGGTGCTTCCGTTTGGCCAAGAAAAATATTCGCCGCAGCTGAGAGCGACTCCGGACCCGATGTGCCCATCGTCCGTGCCATTACCCACGCAACGGCGTAGACGATGCGCTGGATAATCCCCAGGTGGTAGAGCATCGCGATGACCGCCGAGAAGAAGATGATCGTCGGTGCGATGACGAGCGCTACTTGCATTCCGAATGTTTGGCGGTACTCTGGCTTGACCAAGTTGCCGAAGAGAAACTCTGAGCCGCGATTGGCAAAGGAAAGAAATCCTGTGACGGCACGCCCGACGTGTTCGAACAAGGCAACTCCGCTCGGACTTTTCAGGAGCCAAAAGCCAAGCGCGAGTTGAATCCCAATGCCCCACAGCAGCACACGCCATGGGAAGGGCGAGCCTCGCTGTGCAAGCAGACGTGCCCCAACAATGCAGAGCGCAATGCCGCCGACTGCCTCCCAGTGCATGGCTGGTTACTCGACCGTCACTGACTTTGCAAGGTTGCGCGGCTTATCTACATCGCAGCCACGCGCAACAGCGATG
>BEHW01000118.1 GCA_002898675.1 bacterium HR20 | reverse complement strand
GAGGGAAGCGTTGCGTTCGGTAGAATTGTGCTGCATACTCGCGTGCTTTGCGGAACTCTTCGTAGCGTTCGTTCGCAGGAGTTGATGGATCAGGATCGCGCTGGAGCCAGAAACGGAAGAGAAAACGGCGCTTTGCTAGTACCTCGGTCAACTGGTCATATGCATCCAGCTCAGAAGGTCGCGCAATCAAGCGTGCAGAAGCAACCTCCACCGTAAGCTGCGCTTCGTCCATCGTTGCAAATGGACTTTGGAGAAAAAGCTCATCTTCGCTGAGGGTGCGTGGTTGTTCGGGAGGAAGCTCAGGATTGATCAAATAGAACTGCTGCCGTCCGAGCACAAGTTCTGGCGAGCGAGCTTGTTCGATGCCGAGTGCCAGATAGTAAGCGCCGCTCGGCACGCCATCAAGCGGGATCGAAATGACCTCCGCCTGATCACGACCAAGGACAGGACGGCGATAACGCAAATCGAACACTTCGTTCATCGCTGCATCGAGTATGCGGTAGCGAAGTGCCAGCGTATCGCACGCGCATCGGTCGAGATCGTACAGCTCCGTGTAGGCGTAGAGCGTCGGCGCACTTCCCTCGTACGTTGCGGTTGGGAGAGGAACAATGTAAAGACCACTTTTTCCAAAGCCAGCGTTCGTCTGTCGTGTATCGGAAGTGTCACGACGCTCTATCCACTGGGCAAGTTCGATGCTACTTGCAGTTATTGCATCCGCACTCCACTGCCGGACGATGATAGGCATCCTGCGCTCGAGCACAGCGCTCTTTGAGCGGTAAGCATCGCGAATGCGGGCGCGAAGTGTGTATTGCCCCGGCGGGACAATGAAGATACGCTTCCCTACCAGCAGGGATGGATGGAATTGCTTGGCTTGCTTGACGCTCTCCAGCAGCACAACGATCGAATCAGAAAAAATGCTGCTTTCGAGCTGAAGTTCAAGCTCAAGTAGGGCACGCACGACACCGGATTCGGTATCAGCGCGATACACAAGCTGCGTATCGGCAATGCTATAGGAAATCTCGAGTCTGGTTCGCTCAGGACTTGCACGGAACTGCGAAATTGCCAGCGTTAGTGGAAATGGCTGCGAACCAGGCTCTGCAGCAAGAGCGCTGGACGCAAGCAAAATCACAATACAGGCAAGTTGAATGCTGGCACGCATACAGCACGTGCCTCCATACTGAGGGTCGATACTTGTCACGCTGAGCGTTTAGTCGAGCCGCAGCGTTATCGAAAAGCGATTGATGATGCCCAGCGTCGTTGTGGGCTGAATCGAATAATCGAGCAAACCTTCGAAGCCACTTCCAATGTAGCGTAGCCCGACACCACCGCTGAGACCAAACGAGCTTTGGTTGAAGCGGTAGCCAGCACGAAGCGAAATCAAATCTTTCCACGTGTACTCTGTTCCTATGGCGAACTGCTCCGGAACATCCGAAAGCGTTTCGAACTCAACCGCTGCGAGCCAGCGGTGCTCGCGGGTTTGGTTGACTGCCAAGTTCGGGTCAGACTCGTAAAGCCCGAGCAGCTCTGAGGTCAGATCCGCAGCCAGTCCAGCCTTGAGCGAGATGGGTGCGTTGTAGGGATTGACCAAGTAGGATGCATCAATTTGCTGATACTGCAACTCCCGGTACAGATCAGTGCGGAAGTTCAAATCTGCGCCGGAGAACTGGAGCTGCGGGCCGAGATTGCTGATGGAAAATCCCAGCCGCACTCCGCGGAATCGGTACAGTGTGCCAACATCAGCAAGGATACCGTTGGCGCTCATGCCGCCAATCCCGTTTTGTACGTACTTGAGCGTAACGCCGAACGAAAATTGATCGGTCAACTGCGCAGCAAACGTTCCACCGATCGCAACATCGGTGATGCTGTAGGTTGTGTTGAGGCGATTTTCATCCTGCACGGTCGTAAAGGGAATCGGCCCACTGGTAAAGGAGGTCACCGACAGCCCAGCGCGGTATTTCTCGCCAATCGGTATGATACCGGCGATGTAGTTGTGGGAATATCCTCCGAACCACTGGGTATAGGTGAAGTTTCCAGTATAGCCGGGGATGTCCACAATACCTGCGCTGTTGTAGAAGAGAGCGGTCGGGTCGTTCGCGATCGCGCTGAAAGCGCCCGCCATGCCATTGGCACGAGCGCCAGCAGCGATCTTGAGAAACTGGGCTCCGGCAGCGCCAACTTTGCGAAAATCACCGGCAGATGAACCTTGTGCTTGCTGAGCCAGAGCAGCACTACCTACAATCGTACTTGATGCGATGGCAAGTGCAATCCATTTTTTCATCGTTAGTATCTCCTCGTTGATGTGTTAGCGTCCGAGAATCCGTGCACCACCGACGACAACGGCGAACTTCTTGACCGTTTGGGCACCGTTGGGTGTTTCGATGACAGCGATCAGACCTTGCGAAGCGGCTCGCTGACGATTATCGCTGAGCAAGTCCCAAACGTCCATCCCGTAGCGGAACGTACCGTCTTGGTCAACGTGGTGTATCGTTCGAATCAAATCCCCGGCAACGGTGTAAATCTTGATCGTGCACTCTTTCGGTAGCCGGGTGAAGTAAATTTTTGCATCGTAGCTGGACTTCTGCCCTACGTGGGTGACGACGTACGGATTCGGCACGATGAGCACTCGGTCGAGATCGTTATCGGTTAGCTGATCTTGCGGGATCTCGACATCAGCGACTTTGAAGGTGACCTTAGCACCTGGCAGCGGGAGGCCAAACGGACCTCCAATTGTTTCAATGAGAATTTTGTCTCCAGGCTTGAAGTCTTCCGTTGCCGTCGCGCTATCGGGTGGATGAACGATGAGCCGCCCAGCTGCACCACCTTGGCGACCGCCCTTGCCCGCAAAATCGAGCCAGAACGTTCCGCCATCAATAACGAGAGCGTGCGTGAAGTCGAGCGTATCTCCATCAGGTGTGATAGTTGAAAGGTAGTATCGCCCCTGTGTCCCGACTGGACAGCCTCCATTGGCACACCCTGCTTGCTGCTGCCGCTGACTTGCGGATTCCTTCGATGCGAAATTTGCTTTCGTGTAGCGACCGTTGAGCCATGCATATGCAGTGAGATTGAACGTGCCGATCGGCACCGTTTTCGGTGGAGGATAGGCGTACACATCCGATGCCAACGTCTGGTTGTAATCAGCCAAATCAACAGGGAGTGAGACCGTTGTATGCGGCACATCAACTGGATAGGAAACCACCACAGAATCCCCCTGCGGGGTGGGGCGCACATAGGTTCGAACATTCCGCACACGCACGTTCAGATAGGAGACATCGAACGTCTTAGTCAATGTATCGAATCGTCCGATTCCTGCAGCGCGAAGAAATCGCGTGGTAATCGTTTCAACTCCACCGGGCAAGAATTCGACCTCGTAGCGAGCTGCGCCGTTGTTGAACCGTTCAAATACCCCAGTCCGAAAGTTAATCGCAAATTCTTCCAGCCTTGGAATATCCGTCCGACGGAACGGGCGGAATTCGAGCAACGTGTTGGCTGTCCCTGTGAGCTTTTCCATCCGATACGGGCGCAGTATCCCTCCGTATTGCTGGAGATAGTAATCGAAGGAAATTGCAAACGTCCCTTGAATAGTCCGCTGTGAGCCGAGGCATGGCTTATCAGTGTTCCACGTCCCGCCACGGACCGTTACATCCGTGTTGTAAGGGTGGACAAAGCTTGCTGGATTATCCCGCGCCTCCTGGCAGAGGTTGTTGATCTCTGACGTCGTAGTTGGCGACACAAATGCCATTGCGACATCGGAAAAGAGATTATCGAAAAGACAATCGGCAGGTTCGTAGAGCACAAAATATTGACCTAGTGTGCGGCCGGTAGTTTTATCGCGCACCGTGAGAGTATTTCCGTAAAACCCTTTGAGGAACGAGGCGCCGTTGTTCCAAATTGTGTCCATGCACTGGTAGAACGTAGTTGCCGAGCCTGCCGGCTGGAATTCGAGTTCAATTTCGTGTCCAGAGAAAAGCTGTGCGAAGCGGTCGGCATCCTTCGGTGTCAAGCGGAAGTTGTAGAGCCCCCCGAGCCGATCGCGATCCTCGTTGGCTGTAACCGTTGGCTCGCGGTGAGGACCCTTCCCAAGTGCAAAAGCTTGAATGACGTTGATTTTGTCAATGGCAACGCTTGTCTTTGCTGGGGTGCCTTGGAAATAATCACCCTCATCAATCGCCAAGACGCGATAGTAGTAATCCACGTTGTTGAGGATCTCCTCGCGGCGGCGAAGATCATCATCTTGAGAAATCACCCCATCTTGATTATCATCCCCAACATCGAGGAACGAACGGCCGTTGGTGACGCTATCGAGGTAGTTGCGAATGATACTGCGTGCCCACTGTGCATCAACCCAATCGTCGTACAACCACTGCAACCGCACCGTCCCACGCGCCAGTTGAGACCAGATGCTCGCCATCGCCTGGTTCATCGTGGTCGTATCCGTAGTGCTCGTTGGGTTGGGTGGAATCGTTCCATTCGGAAGAACAGTGACTTTGCCGAGCGTGAGTGTATCGTATCGCGTTTGCGTAGAGGTAGTCCCTTGTGGGATGATGGCGTTCCAGAATGACGCCCATGGTTGCGAGGCAAGGTTCGGTATTCGGCGAATGATGATGATGCTATCATTGGTCACATCAGTAGCGGAGATGAAGCTTGGGTAGAGAAGGCGGAGTGTACCCTTTACCGTACGCGGAAATACCCGAATCCACGGATAGCGTGCGCTGTTGATGTCGCTGCTATCGGAAAGTATTGCTGTTGTCCAGAACGGAGACGGGACGCGCCATTCAGCAATTTGCTTCCAGCCGAAGGGGCTTTTCCCGCCAGGATAGTCAGCCGATGGCTGGATGAAGTTTACATCGAATGTATCCTGGGTCGGCACACGCGAACGAAAGATGCGAAAGCCAACGATATCCATGCCCTTCTCTTCCCGGTCGTAGGATGCGTAGCTGGTAGTATCCCACTTGACGATGATAGCGTGGTTGAGCGGCTCCCATGACACCTGCGGAGCTTCCGGCGGCTGGGGAGCAGCAAAGCCATTGTCGTAGACACGCTGTGCAAAGCGTGTGCGGCGAACGAGATTGGCAAGATCCTCTTGGGTCCCGTCGGCTTCTTCCTTGACTGGTGGGGCTAAGATAACACCCACAACAACACGTGCAGTATCGCCGGGACGCATGTTGAACGGTCCGGTTGCCATCAAAAATCGCTTATCACCAGGGCCGGTATCACCCTCGCGGACGGCTGCTGCCATGAAATCGTAACGCTGGATATCCGTGCTC
>BEHW01000117.1 GCA_002898675.1 bacterium HR20 | reverse complement strand
GCGACGGTTGGGGAAGCGCTGCCGTGCTGCGTCGAGCGTTGCCTTGATTGCTGTCGGGTGATGCGCAAAATCATCCACGACTGTTGCACCATGCCAAGTGCAGAGGATTTCAAAGCGGCGTTTCGGTGGCACAAAAGCCTCCAATACCTCAGCAATCCTTATGCGATCAAGTCCAAGATGCCGCGCGACGGCGATTGCTGCAGTTGCATTCCGCACGTTATGTGCTCCGTGCATGCGGAGGGTAAACGTTCCGTAGTGTGTTGTGCCCTCTTCGACTGCGAAGGTGGTGCGTTCTTCGTTGCATTCGACGATCCGCGCACGGAGCTGGCTGCCATCGCTCATTCCATAGTGGAGGACTGGAGCGATCGAGCGATTAACAACACTGCGCGCACCGGGATCATCGCCCGCTGCAACGATGAGACCACTGCGTGGGACGAGCCGAACGAGTTGTTCGAAGGTAGCTCGGACGCTCGCGTAGGTCGGGAAAATGTCTGCGTGGTCGTACTCGATGCTCGTGATTACCAGCACGTGTGGCATCGTATGGAGGAACTTGCTCCGTTTGTCAAAGAACGCAGTATCGTACTCATCCCCTTCGAGAACGAATAGCCCACCAACCGGAGCACGTACGCAGCTTGCACCGAGTTGCTCGACGGCACCACCGATGAGGTAGCCACTCGGAAGTCCACAGGATCGAAGAATCCATGCAATCATGCTCGTCGTGGTGGTCTTGCCGTGGGTGCCACTGACGACAATACGTGTGCGGTGCTGGAGGAAGTGCCATCGCAGTAGCTCCGGCATCGAGATGAGGGGGAGGTTCGCATCGAGCGCAGCTTCGAGTGCGGGGTTGCCTCGACTGATCGCATTGCCAACGACGACAGCATCGGGTTGGAATGCCAGTATGTGCTCTGGGCTGTATTGCTCGGCAAACGAAATTCCACTCTGTGCAAGCATGGTGCTCATCGGCGGATAAATGCCGCTGTCGCATCCACTAACGATTGCACCGTCGTGGTGGCATGCAAGAGCGACCGAACCCATTGCAATGCCACCGATACCTAAAAAGTAGAGCCGCGCGCCGTTGAGCGTGGACGAAGTAAAAACAGCCATGCTGAATGAGGATCATCAAGTTGAACAAAGTCTCGGCGGCGGAGCAGATCGAGTGCTTTCGCGCGCTTGGCGATAAAGACAACGTCACGATCAACGGAACTGTTGAGCAGGAAGGATTCCCACTGCGAACGTTCGACACCGTAGTGTCGTGGGCTTTGCTCAGGGCGGCGCTTGCCGTAAAAAAGGTGCACGTACGTTTTGAAGCCGATCGGATGTAAAATCACATCACGATCGCTGTAGCGGCGGCAGAATTCGACGAGTTCTCGCTGTGTGAAGTCCTGGATGCGCGGCGCGACAACCCGCAGAAATGCCGATACGCTCAGTGCAATACCTACCAGCAGCGTTACAACTGCAGGGCGGGGCATGCGCCGCATGAGCGCAATCGCAATGATCGCCGCCCCAACTGCGAGCGCTCCCGCCATCCACTCTAGACCAGTCCAACGAGGTCGAGCAGTCTCGACGATGCTCCGAGCGAAGGGATCATGTACAAGTGAAAGTAGAAGCTGCTGGTTGGAGAGCACCAGCGGCGTTGCGATCATTGCGGCGCCTACCACGATGGTGCCCAGTGCGATCGCTCCGATCCAGCGCCGCTGCTCGGGATGGTCCCACCAGCGAGAGAGTGCCTGTGCGGCAAAGAACGTGATCGGATAGTACGCCAGCGAGGAGTAGTGCACAATCTTTGTCTTCACAATCGAGAAGACGACAACGACAACAGCGAGCATCGTCGCAAAGAGCAGTGATTGCGCGTTCAGTTGCTCGATACGACGGCTTGTGCGGAATGCAGCAAATGCCAACCACGAAGCGGGAAAACACCCAAGCAGGAGAACAAAGACGTGATAGTACAGCGGCCCGCTATGCCCGGCATCGCCTGTGGTGAGCAGCCGCAGTTGGTACTCGATAAACGAACGCATGAACCATTGCCCGTATGAGCTTCGGTCGCTGAGTAACCACAGTCCGAACGGAACCACGCTCAACGCACCAACAATTGCAGCATCCGTCACAGTACGGCTCCAGCCGTATTGCCGCCACCACACAATCAGCAGGGGCGTGCCGACCAAGAGTATCGCTACTGGTCCTTTCGTCAGGACCGCAAGTCCGAGCAGTATGCCACTTGCACATAGGAGGAGCCATCGCCGCTTGCTTGTGATGCTTTCGAGGGCTGCAACCGTTGAGGCAACCATCAGGAAGTTGAAGAGCGGATCAATCAAACCGGAGTGCATGTAGAAGTTTGGCAGCAATGAGCCTACCCACAGCAGCGCCCAGAGCGCACCGAACGTTTCATCAACCCACCGACGTCCAGTATATGCAAGCAGAAGGACCGTTGCGATGCCAACGATCGCGTTGGGAAATCGAGCGGCGAATTCGTTGACACCGAACAGATGCATTGCTGCTGCTTGCACCCAGAAAAACAGTGGTGGTTTTTCCCAGAACGGCTCGAAGTCAATTTGTGGGTGGTTGTAGTCTCCGGAAACGAGCATCTCGCGAGCGCATTCGGCAAAATTTACCTCGTCCCAATCGAACAGGTACGCATTGCCGAGAAACGGAAGAACTGTCACTCCCACGAGCAACGCAAGTAAGAGCGAAGTGCGCGTGTGCGATTTCATCACGAGCGGTTCCTTCGGAGGTACAATAGCAGATGGGCGTAGAGCAAAATCCAGATCGTGCGGAATATCACCGTCAAGAGGAGGTTTTCCTGCAGACGTGGCTGCTGGTGATGGTTGCTGCTGGCGCGTTGAACTGCAGGATTGAGTGCGTAGGTCGCGTTTGCTGCGTACACTTCAGCGCGGACATAGTCGGCATTGCGTGGGAGCTGCAGTGCAGCACGCGCGCTTCTGCCGACGCGGGCAATCACACTGCCATCGCTTATGAAGCGGATCGAATCTGCTGGTACAGCAAGGTGCACAACGAGGCTATCTCCGATGATAAATTGCTGCGGCACGCCAATCGGAAGTTCAGCGTGCCGTGTGCGTACCGCAATCGTGTGGCCATTTCGGTATGCACGGTACAGGTCGGCGGGTGTCCAGTGCGGTGGAAGTGCAACAAGGGTCAGGCAGACGCCTGTTTCGCCGTCGCTCGAGACGTCATGGCAGTCATCGTTGCCGACGCCCCAAACGAGGATACCATTCGAGAGTGCGGAATCCCAGTGGGCAAGCGACGTTCGATAGTGGTTGAAGACTTCGATGCAGTCATAACCGCTCAGCAGCGTCATGTCGTGCTCGCTGTAGCTTGGGCGTCCGAATGCGGGGTGTGCAGCGATCAGCACTTCTGCTGTGGGACGAAGGACGTCGAGAATCCACTGCTTGACGAATACTGTCTGCGGAAGCACACAATCGAGCCATACGACCGATCGGGCGCCGAGGGCCAGCTGGTGTGTTTTCTGGATGTTGTAGCCGTGCTCATAGCACGGTAAGTGCTTCCAGCCGTTGCCGAGCGAGTCTATTCGTTGGTAGTTCGAAAGTGCGAGAGCCTCGTAGCCGAGCTGGCGATAAACAGAATCAATTGCGTTGAGAGAGTTCTTTCGACCATCGGTTGTGCCAAACCATGCACGGCTGTGGAGATGCAGGTTGACCTTGCCCCAGCTTCCTTCTGCTGTAGCGTAGGGATTGTACCATGCAGTCGAATCTTTCGAGCTCCCCTGAGCAATTTGTGCTTGGTCGGTCGCCAGAGCACTGCGGAATGGGCGGGGCGGTGCGATGTCGTAGAGCGGAGCAGCAGCGTAGGGAAACGTAACTGCAACGACAATCGCTGCTGCAAGTACCTTTCCGACGGTGCGCATCATTAGAGGTCAGCGACAAGCGATAGTGTGTGAAGTGGTGATGCAGTGTATCCCCGTGCAATTGCATAGTCGAGTCGAATGGGAATCGGGAGAGGAAGAGTAAACGAGACGCCGCCGCTAAGCAATGTTCCTGGGAAAAGCTGTGGTCGTCCGAGAGATTCTCCATAGAGCGCAACCCCACCACGCAGTGCAACCAACGGGTGGGGAACAATTTCCGCACCGGCGATGATCGTTGGCGTCAGCGCCCCAGTCCGCAGCTGCGCCTCCAATCCGATGAGAATGTGCTCGATGCTGGGAAGCTCGACAGTGTCCGTTGTTCCGAGTGTAGCGCTGGTGATGGGGACGTACTCGGTGGAGAAAGGAATCTGGCTCGATATTCCCATGCGGAGCATCCAAGGAAGCGAAAAGCGTTCTGCACCATAAGCCATCACACCGAGATGTTGGATGCTGATGCCAAGCGTGGCACGATCGAGGACAGAAGTAACTATCCCAGCATCGAGCGCAACACCGCTGCCCGTGGATGCAGCATCGGGTGCAGAGGCATAGAACAATCGTCCACTAACGCCGAGGCTTGTAACTTGAGTCAACCGGTAGGATGCTGCCACTGAGCCATAGCCCTGCCAAATCGTTCGATTGCCGAGGGCGGTGCCACTTTGATCGCGTTGGGTAATTGTTCCAGCATTCATGCCTACAATGCCCGCGCCGATGGTGATCTGACTGCTAACTGGGAATGATGCAGCGATGTTTGATAGTGACCGTCCAAATGACAACAGAGTCGTTCCGGTTGTGATGGTAGTGCTATCTCGAAGGTATCCCAGACACGCAGGATTGGTAAAAAGTGCGCTCGGCTCATCAGCACAGGCGACTTGCATGCTCGACAGTCCCGCTGCCCGTGCACCAATTGGCCGCAGCAGGAAAGCTTCTACCGATAGTGATGAGCGTTCCTGGCAGAATGCAATGCCGTACAGGGTAAGCAATGCAGCAAGTAGCGTGCGCATGTTCAGTGCTCACGTGCTAGCGTGAGATGAAGACTTTGTCAGCAAGGCGAATGCTTGAGCCTTGCACAGAGACGATGTAGAGCCCGTTGGGAAGTTCGCTCAGCGTGGCGGTGAAATCCCGGTAGGAATCGTCTGCTTGCACTGGCCCACGGTAAATTTCCTTGACGCGCTTGCCGAGCATGTTGTAGAGTGAAATTTCCATCCACGATTGCGAGTCGGCAAGGTCGAGACGGACGGTGAGGAGATCGTTTTGACCGTCGAAGCTAACACTAACGATGCGGGAGGATTTCCGTACAGTGTCGTTGAGAGGGCGAGCCAGACGTGCTGTTTGAAGGTATGATGCTGCAAGGAATGCTTTCGTTCGTCCGTGCTGCGTGTGGCTACATGTGGCGCTCATCTCTGCGGTAGAAAATCCAGCGATCGCTACTGCAATCAGTGATGCGGTCACAGTGTGCTTCATTGGCGATCGAGCAATAGTGTTCGTCACGTACTTTGACAAAGATAGCTGTTCAGCGTTGACTTCGCGACAGTCCTTGTTCAGGACCGCCGTATTCTCGACTGAGGCGTTCGAGCAGCGCGAGCAAATCTCGCTCCTGTTCGGTTAGCT
>BEHW01000116.1 GCA_002898675.1 bacterium HR20 | reverse complement strand
AGAAGTAAACGTGCGGGATGGAAGCGGGCAAAGGAGAGAAGGCGAAGTAGGGGAGGAGGAAAGAGGAGGGGGAGGGAGGGGATGAGAGGAGAAGCGGAACGAGGGGCGTGGCAAGGGGAGAGACAAAAGGTCGCAAGGCCAGTGGCTTGACAGCGATGGGGATTGGCTCAGCGCCAGGCGTGTAGAAAATGCCAGGGACCAAGCCACGCCGACGCACTTGTTTTGCCGCTTGTTTGCCAGTCGGGCGCAGTGTCGCAGTGAGAACAAAGTCGCTCATTGCAGAGGTGGATTGTTGTGATACCTACCGAATGATGTCGAACAACGATGAAATTGATTCGTTCCGATGCGTCCGCAGAATTGCTTCTGCGAGTAATTCCGCAACCGAGACGACGCGAATCTTCGGCGATGGCCGCCGCAGTGGAATCGTGTCGGTCACATAGACGCGCTCGATGTCTTCGCATTCCTCGATTGCCTCGAGCGCATGACCAGAGAAGACTGGGTGCGTACATGAACCCACGATCGTGCGCGCTCCATGCGACTTTAGCGTGCGCGCGCAGCTGACGAATGTCCCGCCGGTATCAATCAAATCATCAACGATGATAACATCCTTCCCCTCGACGTCCCCGATGACTGTCATGATTTCGCTCACATTGGGCGCTGGGCGGCGTTTATCCACGAGCACTAGATCTGCGTGGAGTCGCTTCGCATACGCGCGTGCGGTTTTAGCACCGCCAACGTCGGGGGCGGCAACCGCCAAACGATCGAGCTGCTCCTGCTCGAGAACCGGCAACAGCACTCGCGATGCATAGAGATGGTCGAGCGGAATATCAAAGAACCCTTGGAGCTGTGGCGTGTGCAGGTCAATTGTGATGACACGATCAGCTCCTGCAACAGTGAGAACGTTGGCAACGAGCTTCGCCGTAATCGAGACGCGCGGCTGATCTTTCCGATCTTGCCGTGCATACCCAAAGTACGGTATGACCGCGGTAATCCGGGAAGCCGATGCTCGCCGCGCAGCATCAATCAGGATGAGCAACTCCATCAAGTTCTCCGCTGGAGCATAAGTGGATTGAATGATGAACAAATCCACCCCGCGGATGTTCTCTTCATACTTGACCCAGATTTCGCCGTCGCTGAAGTTGCGGATCGTGACGTTTGCCAGCTCGAGCCCTGCTGCCCTTGCAACGCGGGCGGCAAGCTCTGGATGCGACCGACCAGCAACGATTTTGATCTCGGCGGGAACGACGCCTTCATGCAAGGGGTGCAATCCAGCAAGCGGCGACGACTCGATCATGGATATTCGGAACAGTGCTCCTGGGGACAGCCACCTGCGCTCGGCGGAATGCCGCACGCTGTCATTGCTGGCACAGCCAGCATCCTGCTGGGGCGGCTGGATTCGAACCAACGAATGGCGGATCCAAAGTCCGCTGCCTTGCCACTTGGCGACGCCCCAACCACAGTTGTGATCGCTCGTTTCGGGCCGCAAATATACGGCATTCCGAGTGCACCCACGCTCAGAATGACGCGAATGCTACTGCATGGATACTGTGCCGTTAGACCGAGACAATTGCCGTTCGTGCTACGAGTGACGCACCTATTCTGACGATGCTGCTGGGCAGGAGTGATTCAGCAGCGAAACAAGCGCTCCAGGTACATGCTCTCGCTCACTGAGCATCGCACGGAGAAACGCACAGTACTGCCGCTGCAAGGACGGATACTCCTCGAGTGCAGCCAGATGGCGTTCGATCGTTTCAATGTCGCCGCGCTCAAGCGGACCTGTCCGCGCAACAGTTGCCCTCTCGCGGAGCGATGCAATCGCATTTTCCATCGTTGCGTGCAGAATCGGTGGCAGAAACAACTCAGCGGGTATCGCCGCTGCCTCGGCTGCACGGAGCGCTGCTGCAATTGCCGCCGTCGTCACATTGGATGCAAGCACAGCTGCAAGGTGATAGAGCGCTTTCCGCTGCGGGCTCACTTCCCCCAGCCAATATGGGATTCCACCAAGTGCCGAAATGAGGCGTTCAATCTGCTCACGGACAACGTCCTTTGCTTCGACACCCCACACTGCACCGTAGAGCCACATCGGATCAGGCTCCGGGATCATCGTAAACGGATGCGCAGCAGCAGCATTGCCACCGAATGCTTCCACTGGTGCGATGGCCGCGCGGGTGAGCACTCCCGAACAGTGCACGACCAGAACACCCTCGAGCTGTCGGCCGAAACGCCGTGCGACATCCACAGCAATGGAAGCAAGCGTACTATCGGGGACGGCGAGAATGAGCGCCTGGGGCAGGACAGCGATCTCGTCGAGTGTCCCAACAATTGGGGTCCACTCTAACCACCGGCGAAGCTGACTGCGTCGCTGGGGCGACCGAGCAACAATCCATGCAACGTTCGGTGCAAGCGCTCGAGCGATCGCTCCACCGACCCGCCCCCCGCCGACGATGCCAATGCGGAACGGAAGCGCCCCAACCGACGGTGCAATCTGCAACGATTCGAGCGACGACACCGCAGCACCTACTCTTCCAGTGGAACGACATCGTACCCATCGCTGCGGTCACGCACGGCGTAGCCGCGACGGGCAATCTCCTGGCGAATTTGATCGGCACGCGCAAAATCTCGCTGCAGACGCGCCTGCCACCGCTCGGCGGCAAGTTGCGCCACATCGGGTGGAATCACCACTGGCGGACGCTCGCTGATTTCCCAGACGCCAATAATCTCGTTGAGCACCGTGAAAAATTCACGCAGTGCGTTGCGACTGTCGCGATCAAGCTCAGCGGCAGGATGCTCGCCGATGAACGTAAACAGCGCTGCCAGTGCTTTGGGTGTGTGGAGATTATCGGCAAGGTGCCCGAAGACCTCCGTGCGGATCAACTCAACATCACACGAACGGCTCCCCCCACGCTCGAAAAGCTGGTAGATGTACTCCTGCACACGGCGGCGTGCACGGCGCGCCGCTGCCACACCCTCGAACGTGAAGTTATACACCGATTGGTAGTGCGCTCCGAGCATCGCATACCGAACATCGAGCGGATCGAGCCCACGGGCGACGAGATCCTCGAGCGTGTAAAAATTGCCCAGCGACTTGCTCATCTTCTGTCCCTCGACTTCGAGGAACTCGTTGTGCACCCAAAAACGCGCGGTCTCGGACCCGTAGCCCGCTGCACTCTGCGCGATTTCGTCTTCGTGGTGCGGGAAACGCAAATCCACACCGCCGGTGTGAATATCAAACGGCAAACCGAGCAGTTCATGCCCCATCGCCGAGCATTCGATATGCCAGCCTGGACGGCCAGGGAGGACCGTACCATCATCGAGCCTCAGCTCCCAGAAAGGTTCTCCCTCCTTGCGACCTTTCCAGAGCACAAAATCCGAGACCTCTTCGCGCTCGTACTGATCTGCATCAATGCGTGCACCAGCGATGAAGTTCTGCAAATCAACAGCGAACAGCAAGCCATAGGGATGCTCCTTGATCCACGCCGAAAGGTCGAAGTACACGCTGCCCCCTGCAACGTAGGCATAGCCGTTGCGCCAGATACGCCGGATAAGCTCCATCATCGCGGGGATGTAGTCCGTTGCCCGTGGCATCGCGTAGAAATGCTCCCGCCGAATCCCGATCGCCGCGATGTCTTGCAAGAACACCTCTTCGTAATAGCGCGTCAGTCGGCGAAGATTTTCTCGCGGGTCGCCGGTTTGTTCGCCCATGCGATCTGGTTTCCACGCTGCGCTCCCTGGCTGGCTGTCGCGGATTGTTTTGTCGTCAATATCGGTGATGTTCATCACCCAGCGAACCGACCATCCCCCAAGATGCCGCAAGACGCGCTGGAGCACATCAGCGCAGAGGAACGCTCGCAAGTTCCCGATGTGCACATGATTGTACACCGTCGGACCGCATGAATACATCCGCACCAGCCCTGGCTGGAGCGGTTCGAAATGTTCGACTGTGCGTGAGAGGGTGTTGTAAAGCCGAATCTCCATTTGAGACTGCCACCTTAGGATGTAGACTTGCCGATGTAGCGAAAATCAATGTGCCGCCGTCCAGGATGCACCTGTTCGAGCCGAACGCGGATGCGACTTCCGAGCTGAAAGGTTGCATGCGTGTGACGCCCGACGAGCGCATAGCGACGTTCGTCGAACACGTAGTGATCACGCGGCAGCCAGCGGACTGGGCAAAGCCCTTCGGCGTAAATCTCATCACAGAGGACAAAGACGCCGAACTCGGCAACTCCGGTGATCGTTGCGTCGAATTCGGCTCCTTCGAAGCGACGAGCCAGCAACACCTGCGCGACTTTCTGCGAGGCACGCTCTGCTTCGACGGCATGGCGTTCACGTTCGGATGTATGCTCGGCGATCGGTTCGAGCCGATCCCGCAGGTGCGCAATCCGCTGCGGCGTAGGCTTGCCGAGCGAATATTCCTTGAGCAGCCGATGCACCACCAAATCCGGATACCGACGAATCGGCGAGGTAAAGTGCGTGTAATCGGTAAAGCCCAGCCCGTAATGCCCAATGTTCGTCGTGGAATAGTGCGCCTTCGCCATTGAACGAAGCAGCACCATGTTGACGACAGCAGCCTCTGGGCGTTCTGCGACAACAGCCAGCACTCGATTGATGTCGCTGGAGCGCAACCCACCGCGCCCGATTGGGACGTCGTATCCAAGCGAGCGAACGAATGCAACAGCCATGCGGAGTTTTTCTGCATCTGGCTCATCGTGGACGCGGTAGAGAAACGGAAGCCCGCCTCGAATGCGCCACCGCCGACCGAGCGCAGTGACATGCTCGGTGACACAACGGTTTGCAGCGAGCATGCACTCTTCCACTAAGCGCGTTGCACGCGTGGAGCCTTTCATATACGCACGCTGGGGTTCGCCGTTGCTATCGAGTTCGAAGCGTAGCTCGAGCGTCGAAAAATCAATGCCGCCGCTTTCGAAGCGTCTGCGGCGAAGTATTTGCGCAAGCTTGTCAATTGCGCCGACCAGCCGAGCATGGTCCCCTTCTCCGCGCTCGAGAATCCGGTCTACCTCTTCGTAGGTAAAGCGGCGCTTGCTGATAATCGTGCTCTCGGTGATGCGGTAGCCAACGCGTTCACCGTCCGGGCGAAATTCCATCAGAACCGAGTAGGCAAAGCGTTCCTTCCCCGGAACGAGCGAACACGCATCGTTTGAGAGAATTTCTGGCAACATCGGAACGACGCCATCAACCAGATACACGCTCGTTCCGCGCTGGAGCGCTTCGCGATCGAGCGGCGAATCTTCTGGAACGAACGCACTGACATCGGCGATGTGGACGCCAAGCTGCATGTTCCCATTCGGGAGCAACTCGAGCGAGAGCGCATCGTCGAAATCTTTTGCGTCGGGTGGATCAATCGTGACAATCTCCCACGAGCGAAAATCTTCGCGTTTGCCGACAGTTTGCGGTGCGTGCGCGGCTTTTTGAGCAACGTCAACTGCTGGCGCAGGATACGTCCGGGGTAACTGAAACTCGCGGTATATGCTCTCGAACTCCGATTGTGCCCGTCCAGGGCGGCCGAGGACCTCGATGATCTCCACTTCGGGATTATGCTGGGGCGAGGTCCAGCGCAGAAAGCGCGCCAGCACCTTATCGCCAGGTTTTGCACGACCGAGCCGGTCCGGCGCAACTAAAAAATCGAAGGGATAGACCTCCTCATCCGGAACGACAAAGTAGAAGCTTCCATCAGATTCGAGAGTACCGGCGATTGGCTGCTCGTTCCGCTCGATGATGCGGACAACCTCGCCGCGTTGCGGTTT
>BEHW01000115.1 GCA_002898675.1 bacterium HR20 | reverse complement strand
CGGTCGGCTTCCCTGCTGGGTGGATCGGCGATAGTCGAGCGCCACTTGTTGTGCTGGCAGCAGCTGCAACCACGGTACTGGACACGCTTGCAGAGTACGCACCTGCCGAGCAGCTTGCGCTGAAGTATCCGAACGACGTTTGGGTAAAGCCCTGCAACGCACCGCCGGGAAAGGTCGGTGGAATGTTGATCGAGACGGACTACACCGGCGGCCAGGCTGGCAGTGTGCTCGTCGGTATCGGCATCAATATGGCTGGCATGCCGAACGTGCCCGATTCCCCTTACCCAGTGCGGTCGCTCGCTGAAGTAGCTACCAAGCCACTCCCGCCAGCCGCACATCTTGCCGAGCGGCTTACCGAGCGCATCCTCGAGCGCTTGATGAGCCGGGAGTACGCTCCAATCGTTGCAGCATGGAAGAACGCACTCCGCATGGTTGGGCGAGTAGTACTTTTGCGCCCCACAGGGCAGCAGGTGCGGATTGTCGGCTTTGATGCTGACGGGAGTCTGCGTGCACTCTCGAGCGACGGTGCAACGCTTCTCGTCCGCGATAGCACAAGTCTCCTCTACGATCCATTTGCGTGATGAATGCCGCAGTAGACCTTGGCAATAGCCGCTTGAAAATCCTCCGCAGCGATGGACGCATTGCTGCGTGGGACGTCGCAGCACTCGATTGGGAGAGCATCGCAGCATTGCTGGCGCCGGTTCGGACCGTTGTTTTTTCATCGGTAAACCCAGCGGCGGAATCCGTGCTCGAACAGTTTCTTCGCGAGCGCTGGGATGTTATCTCCGCGCGAGAACGGATTGCAGCTGGCAAGCTGCCAGTGACAATTTCCGCTGATGGTCTCGGTACCGATCGTGTGCTCGGTATCCTCGGTGGACTGCGCTACCGAACACCACCGTTTGGCGTCATTGATCTCGGCACAGCAATGACGGTGACACTCGTGGATGCGGATTTTGCAATCTGTGGCGGCTACATTGTTCCAGGACCAAACGCACAGTTACACGTGCTGCGGGAGCTACTCCCTCACTTGAATGTGCCACCTACGCTGGAGGAGTGGACACTCGAAATTGGCGCAGACACGCGCAGCGCAATTACTGGCGGAATTTGTTCGCTGCTGACTGCGTTCGTCGGGGCGGTAGCAGTCCTTCTCAAACGCTTCAGTGCAGACAAGCGCGCTGCACTATTCCTGACAGGTGGTTATTCGCACAAGATCGCTGAAGTGCTGCCTGCGACGCTCGATGTGGACGTCGAGGTTGTGCCGACGCTTGTGCTAGAGGGTGCACTATCGCTGGTGCAGCAATGATCGCACTCTGCATTCACGGTGGTGCGGGAGATCGCACGCCTTCGAGCGATGATGCAGCGATCTGTCGAGCGCTCGAGAGCGCGCTCGATGCAGGATGGGCAGTGCTCGAATCCGGTGGGATGGCGCTCGATGCGGTACAGGTTGCAATCGGTGTTCTGGAGGATGAGCCACTGTTCAATGCAGGGCGTGGAGCGGCGCTCACCCGCGCGGGTACAGTCGAGCTCGACGCTGCGCTCATGGATGGCGCAACGCAGCGGGCAGGAGCAGTTATTGGCGTTCGGAGCATCCGCTATCCCATCGCTGCAGCACGCGCAGTCTTGGAACATGCACCCCATGTGGTGATGGCCGGTGAAGGTGCAGAGCGCTTTGCGTTGGCGCACGGCTGTGAGGCAGTCGAGCCAGCGTTTTTCGTGACGGAACGGGCGCAGCGGGCACTCGAGCGATTCCTTGCCGAGCAAGCGCGCGTGGAGCTTGGGACGGTCGGTGCAGTTGCGCTCGACATCCGAGGCAACCTTGCTGCGGGAAATTCAACCGGTGGTGTTACAGGCAAGCTCCCCGGCCGTGTCGGCGATACACCGATCATCGGTGCGGGGACGTACGCCGATCGTCGTGTCGCGGTTGCCTGTACCGGCTATGGTGAATATTTCATCCGCGTTGGTGCAGCGCTTCGACTTGCGCTATTGGTCGAATTAGCTGGCTGTCCGCTCGAGGAGGCAGCGCGCCAAGTGCTTGCGAAGGTCTCGGCACTCGGAGGTCGCGGTGGTATTATCGCACTTGATCGGGATGGCACTATTGCGATGCCCTTCACCACCGCAAGTATGGCGCGAGCATGGCGTCGGAGCGATGGCACGAATGGTGTCGAACTCTACGCTCCTGCTTCAGCGAGCACTCGCGCGTAGAGCCGGTGTCCATCGTGCGCGAAGCGCTCGAAGTATCCAGTGTACCACTGCGCGAGCGCAGCGCCAGCAGTCAACGCTTGGCGGAGGTGCTCGCCATTGGCGATTCCGCCAACAGCAATAACGTGGAATTGGCTCGGCAGCCCCGCTGCAATTGTTCGGGCGCTCTCTACCAAATGGAGCATGCTCTTGCGGAGCGGCTCCCCACTGATGCCGCCCCCGAAGGTGCGCGTAAAGTAGCTGTACGCCCGACGTTCAACTGGGGCGATCGCGGCACGATGCTGTTCGTAGCGGGTCGAAGTGTTGCCGATCGTGATGCCGGCGTAGCCAAGCTCGACTAACAGCGGAATCAGTCGCTCGAGCGCACCCTGTTCGACGTCAACGGATACTTTCACCAGCGTTGGCTTGCCGCTCGGTCGGACGAACTGCTGCGCAATCGCTTCAAGCCGCACGCCGAGCAAATCAAAGCCACGCTGATCCTCTCCCGTATTCGGGCAACTTTCGTTGAGCTCGAAAAAATCCACGCCGGCATCGGCATATCGGTTCATCCCCTCGACGAGACGTTCCAGCGCTGCTGCTGAATCATCGCCCGGATCGAGCGCAACACTGGCACCAATCGGGAAACCCTCATAGCGCGGCAATTGGGCAATTCTTGCAGCAACAGCACGGTGACCGGGATTGGGCAACCCCAGCCAGTTCGACGCTGCTCGACTCCTGGGATACGGCACAAATGGCTGTGCAATCCCTCGGCGCACATTCCCAAGCCGTGGGCGTGCGGTCGTCGTACCTGCAAGGTAGGCGCCAGCGCCTTGGCGATAGGCAAGCTCGTAGCCCTCGCCGTGCTTGAACATTCCAGCTGCGTTCAAAAGCGGTGCACGGAAGCGGATGCCCCAAAGTACCCGTGCAGCCGTCGGTGGCGGTTCGATCGCGAGCGGACACTCGCGTTCGGCGAGCATGCGAAGTGCAAATTGCCGCGCCCACGAGTAGAATGCAACACTAGCACGCGCTGGGAGCATCCCTACGAGGTACGGGCGCAACGACGCATCGAGTCGAGCGAGAAATTCAGGTGCTGTCATCGGTCAAAGGCTAAACGCAGTCGAGCAGAATCTCTGCAAAACTGCGGTCTCAGCATACGAAGCCAACATGCCGATACATTTTTCCGAGCGATGTCGTATATTGCCGTGCCAGCGGCAGCCGCGGGTTCCGCTGGGCGGCAGGATAGTTCCACCACGTGCAGGAGAAAACCCATGCAGGGATGGACGTATGGGCTGCTTGTGGCGAGTCTGGCTGTAATGTGTGTGCTGGCCGCAGCACAAGCATCGCAGTCACACCAACGCACGGGGTCCAGCTCCGCGTGCTGCCAATCGAAAGTACTGCCCGATGAGTTCTCCGTTCTCGATCAACATCCGGCGCAGAGCGATGAGGTCAGTCGCCAGCTCGATCAAGCCCGGCAGTACTACTTGCGCGGATTGGCAGCGATTGAGCGCCGCGATACGACCAAAGCCGCCAAACTCTTTGAGGCGGCAATGGACGTCCTCAACCAGCTCGCCAGTACGCCTGGCATCGAGCGGAACGAGGACTACGCTGACCTTGCGCAATCCATCATCGAAGACTTCGAAAATTTCATTCGCCCGATTGATGAGCTTGAGGTAAGCTCGCCGCTCTTTGTCATGCGCGACCGACTCTTCCAGGCAGTCGAGGTCGTGCAATCCCCCGTCGCCGGAGTCACCGTGCCAAGTGGGACGCTCTCGACGACAGTACCGCTGGTGCAGAACGAGTACGTCGCAAATGCAATCGCCTTCTTGACCAACAACGAGCGCGGCCGAGCATTCTTCAAGAAGGTGCTTGCACGGATGAACCGCTTCTTCCCGCTGTTCCGGCGTGTTGCACGGGAGGAAAACGTTCCCGAAGAACTCATCCATCTTGCGATCATCGAGAGCGGACTCGATCCGAACGCTGTCTCCCCCGCACGTGCAGTTGGGCTTTGGCAATTCATTCAGTCCACCGGTGCACTCTACCAGCTTCGCGTAACGCCGTGGTACGACGAGCGCCGCGATCCAGAAAAATCCACGCGTGCAGCGATGCGGCATCTGCGGGACCTCTACCAAGAACTTGGCGATTGGCACTTGGTCCTGGCAGCCTACAATTGCGGCATCAACTGCGTACGACGTGCGATCAAGCAATCCGGCTTGGAAAATCCCACCTACTGGCAAATCCGTGAATACCTGCCGCGCGAAACGCGGGGCTACGTGCCGATGTTCATTGCGGCCACCCTTGTAGCAATGCAAGCGGAAGCGTACGGTTTCCGAAAAGAAGAGATCATCCCCGAGCCTGAGTGGGCATACGACACGGTCACCGTCTTCGAGCCACTAAGCCTCAGCGTTGCAGCACAGTGTGCAGCAACGACGCTCGATACACTCAAGGCGCTCAATCCCGAACTTGTCCGTAGCGTAACACCACCTGATCAACCGTACACGCTGCGTGTACCGGTCGGACGGGCACAGGAATTCAACGTTCGTTTGGCATTGCTCGCACCAGAGGAGCGGCAACCCTGGGTGACGCATTCGGTGGGACGCGGCGAGACCCTTGCGCAAATCGCCGATCGCTACGGCGTCAGTCTCTCCGACCTTGCGGAACTCAACGGCATGACGATGCGTGCACGGTTGCGCCGGGGGCAAGTTATTCGTGTTCCGCTGACACCAACGCAGCCAGCTATTGTAAACCAGAGCCTGGCGGCGGATACTTCAACTGCTGCAGTGGAATCTGCTCCTGCTGCTCCGCCGGCTCCTGCGTCGGTGCCACAGCCTGCCTACGCGACTCATCGCGTCCGCCGAGGAGAAACGCTTGCACAAATTGCTGATGACTACGGCACGACCATTGCCGAGTTGCGGCGGATCAATCGCCTGCGTCGGTCGTACTTGGTTGCCGGTCAAGTACTTCGTGTGCCGCTCGGCGCATCAGTTGCTGAACGTCGCCAGAATGCAGAGCCGGCGCAATCGAAGCGTATCGTCCACCGTGTGCGTCGTGGCGAGAGTATCGGAACAATCGCAGCGCTTTACGGTGTGCGTCAAGCGGATCTGGTGCGGTGGAATCCGGAGCTTCGCTCCGGTGTCGTCATTGCAGGGCAGTCGCTGAGCCTCTACGTCGAGCCGCAAGGAAAGGGCAGCGCGCGTGCGATGCCGCGGACAGTCAACCGGCTCCCGAAGTGGTACGTTGTCCGTGCAGGCGATACGCTCTTCTCGATTGCGCGGCGTTTCGGAGTGGACGTAGAGCATATCCTCTCGCGGAATAAGGCGATCGATCCAGAGCACCTGCGAGTCGGGCAGCGCGTGCGGCTGCAGTAAAACTCACCTGGGACAACCCATCATAATGCGGTATAGATTCTACTCATGCACCTGGCTATTAGAGTGATCAGCTGAGTCATGAGGGGGGTCGCTGCCATCACTGATGCTGTTCTTCGGGTTGGAAGTATCCCCCCCCCCCGCGTGGTGCATAGTCGTCTAGCAGCGTTTTCAGTTTGTTACGCGCTCGAAGTAACCGTTGCTTGAGTGTATTTGCCGTGCAGCCGATCTCTTTTGCCGCTTGGGTGAGGGATTGGTCATGGGGATACCCCATAT
>BEHW01000114.1 GCA_002898675.1 bacterium HR20 | reverse complement strand
AGCACGATGCGCTTGATGCGGTCACGGTAGCGGAGGATGTTCGCAGCGACGCGGTCGAGTTCTTCAGTCCACCTACGGTTGGTTTGTATGCCGTTGGAGTCGAGGACGAAATCGTAGGGCACGCGCGCTTGGTCGTGAGGGAAGTTGATGCGCAGCGTCAGCACCAGCGGGATCGTCAGTTCGTCGGGCAGCGTGACGAGTGTATCGCTGCGCCGAAGGCGAATGCGACGGGCATCGTAGAAACCGCTGCCGCTCTCTGCGACCAGTTCGAGTTCGCGTTCGGTCGGGACGGAAAGTTCGAATGCGCCAGTCGAGTCGCTCTGGGTCTGCGCAACAGTTCGGCGGCGTTCGAGGTCGCGGACGCTGACATCGGCGCCAACAGCGGGCAGTCGGTCAGCAGTGCGGACGCGGCCGCGCAGACGTGCGGTCGGCGTTTGAGGCTCGACTTCGGTAATTGCTGGCGGTGGTGCTTTCGGGCGCTCGAGTTTTTCTGCAACGTAGAGGTCGAAATTTTGCTCTCGACGATCCGAACTCCAGTAGAGGAGGGATTCCCACTCGCCAGGCGTCGAGGGGAAGATTTCGTCGGCTTCTGTGTTGATCGGCGGTCGGAGGTGTTCGAGTGTACCGACCGTGACGCTCTCCCCGCGTCGCACAAGGCGTGCAGCAAAAAGGTCGTAGCCGCCGAGAGTCTCGTGGCCACTCGACGAAAAAAGGAGCGTGCCATCGCGCGTAAGGAAGGGCGAGAGTTCGTCGCATGGTGTGTTGACTTCTGGACCGAGATTACGGAGTGTATCCCACTGTCCGTTGCTCCGCTGGACCGAGTACCACAGGTCTAATCCGCCGTAGCCGCCTGGGCGGTCGGAGGCGACGACGAGAAGCTGCCCATCGGCACTGAGGGTGGGATGCGATGTCCAGGAGTCTGTTCGGAGAAGCAGTGGTTGCAGCTCGATGCTGACCGGCTCGGCGAGGTTGCCGCTGATGCGGACAATCTCGGCGCGACGGTTGGTGTCGAGTGCGCTCGCAAGGGCAAGTCCGCCAGCGCTGGTGAAACTACCGAGACTGCGGTAGTGGCCCAGTGGAAACGCTACTGGAGAGCAGTCGAGCGAATCGGTTGCGATACGGCGCGCCCAGGAGAGCGATTGTGCCGAACGGCTGCCGCGCGTTATGAGAGCACTGCGGCTATCGGCAAGCCACACGGCGTATTCCTCGGCATCGGTATTGCCACCTCTGACGGGGCGCACACGCCAGTAGAACCGCTCGTCTCGGTGTGGAGGCACAGTCGTTGTATCGAGCGGTTCGCCGTGCCAGGGGCGCGCTTGACACTCCGGTGTTGGCGGGGGCGGACACTCCGAGAGCCGGACAGTGGGAAGTTCCCGGAGGAGAACCTCGCGACACCCCATTGCGGCGAATCCAAGTGCGAGCGTGAATGCTAAAAAACGCATGGTTGCGCGACTGCCTCTGTAAGTTTCGCAAGGTACGCTCGACGTGGAATTTCTATTGCACCGAGGGAAATAGTGAACGGATTTGCGTACTGCGTATCGAGCAGTGTAAAGCCTTGCTGGCGCAAGTGCTCGACCAGATGCGCAAAGCACACTTTCGCCGCGTTGCTGACATGCGAAAACATGGACTCGCCAAAGAATGCACCGCCAATAGCGACGCCGTAAAGGCCGCCGACGAGGGTCTCGCCCTGCCATGCCTCGACAGAGTGTGCGTAGCCGAGCGCGTGCAGTCGGCAGTAGAGCCGCTGGAGGTCCTGCGAAATCCACGTGTAGGGACGGCTTGCGCAGTAGTGAATCACCTTTTCGAAATCGGCGTTTCTACGCACAGCGAAGACGCCTTTTCGAATGAGCACGCGGACCGAGCGAGCAATGTGTGCATGGTCGAGCGGAATGATCGCACGCGGATCGGGCGAATGCCAGAGCACGACGTGTTCGGTCTCCGCCATCGGGAAAAAGCCCGCACGGTATGCCTCGAGCAACTGCTCGATGGTGATCAGTTTGCTCGGCTGCGGCATCAAGTGGAAGAACGCGTTCATCGCCGGTATTGTCTGGCAATCGTCACAGGCAAATTTCGGAATGTGTTCACTAACCGAACATACAGCACTATGAGACACCGCATCGCAGTCGCCCTTGCAACGATGCTCACGCTCAGCGCAGCGTATGGACAGCAACCCGAGCCTGCAATTGCTGGCGCCGGACGAGATACTTTTGATGAAGAGCAACAAATCGAACGCTTGCGCCAGAAACCGCTCAACTGGTTTGGGAGTTTGACCTTTGTGTATTCCCAGCCTCGCGGAAACTTCAAACGCTTCCTCGATAGCATCAACACCAGTTGGGGACTTGGCTTCAGCTTCAATGGTGGGTACAAGTTCACCGACGTCCCCGTTGCGATCGGGGCAGACGTCGGAGTGCTCTTCTACGGCTCTCAAGAGCGCACGTACCAGACGCCGCTGGTCATCGGAGGTATCCCTCGTACAGTGTACGATACTGTGAACACAAGCATTGTGTTTATCCCGATAACCGTGCTTGCACGAATTGCGCCGGACATCGGCTGGGTGCAACCCTACGTCGAGGCAGGAGCTGGACTGACGGTGATTAGTTCGACGTACTCACTCAAGTCGAATGTCGGTGGCGAGCAGAACAACAATCGCACGCATGTGCCCTTTCAGTATTCCGTCGGCGCGGGGTTGAACGTCAAAGTCGCCGACGTGTTCAATCTTCCAGTGTCGCGGCAAGCCTACTACGTCAACCTTGGTCTGCGGTACATCTACGGCGATTGGTCCGAGTACACGTTCTGGAAGGTTGCCGATGATGGCTCGCGCTCGGTCGAAACGATTACGGGCGCATCGCGGACCGATCTTTACGTCATCACACTCGGTGTTCAGGTAGCGTTTTAGCGTCGGGTATGTTTCACTGTTTTTTCTTTGAGCAATGAGAGCATTTGCAGTGAGTATTGCGCTCCTCGCACTGGCGATCGTTTCTGATGGCTGCAAGAGCGCAGCCGACCATCGGTCTGATGTCGGAGCAGCGCGGCGCGAAGATTTGACCGTTGGCAAGGTGCAGCGCGAGATTCGGCGTGGAATGTCAGGCGCAGAAGTCGCCGAGGCACTCGGCTCGCCGAACATCGTCACCAAGGATGCCGATGGGCGCGAGACCTGGGTATATGACCGCATCGCAACCGAGGTGACCTACTCGGACAGCCAGAGTTCGCTGTTCCTCATTCTTGCGGGAACTGCCAACCAGTCTGGTGCTTCGCTGCGAACGCAGAAGACGCTCACGGTCGTCATCAAATTCAACAGCGATGGCAAAGTAGATTCATTTTCGTACCACGCATCGAAGTTTTAGCTATGGTGTCGAAACCGCCAGTCGTGTTGGCAATTGTGCTGCTTGCCCTGACGGGTGGATGCACGATTGTCAATCGCCCGAAACCACCGGAGCAAGAGCAAACCCAACTGGAACGGCGGCAGTACCAACAGCGAGATTTTGACACCAACGACGTCAAGCTCGTCATGAAGGCAGTGCTCAACACACTGCAGGACGACGGCTTCACCGTCCGCAATGCAGTGGTGGACCTGGGACTCATCAGCGCTGTCAAGGAGATCATGCTCACAGGCCGCACCAGTACCAGCCAGCAACGCTCCCCTGCAGAAACGTGGGCGGAAATTTTTGCCGCGGCAATTTCGCGTGGGCGCACCCAGCCAAGTACCCCACAACAGCCTATGCGCTACCGGAACATTCAGCAGCTCGAGGCAACGGTGAACGTATCGCCCTTTGGTACCAACCAAACACGGGTGCGCGTGAGCTTTGTTGCGCGGGTGCTCGATAACGAAGGTGCGGTCGTCGAGTCCCAGCCCGTCACCGATCCGGGCGTCTACCAGACCTTTTTCGCGAAGGTGGATAAAGGCATCTTCCTCGAAAAGCAGAAGTTCTAAGCACGCCGCGGGGCGCTATTTTTGCTGCTGATGAGGCATTTGATACGGTGGGCGCTTACGTTTTGCATCGCATGCGTGGTTGCGCTGGGGCAGCCACGCATTCTTGTCGTCCAAGCACACCCGGACGATGAAACAGGTTGTGCAGCATTGCTGTTTGCGCTGGCGCGTTACCGGCAGGCTACCGTGGATGTGTGCGTGATCACCAACGGCGAGGCTGGCTACCGCTACTCGACATTGGCCGAGAAGCTCTACGGTCTTCGGCTCACCGAGGATTCGGTCGGGCGCGCAAACCTTCCGCGCATTCGCAAACACGAGATGCTCCGCGCAGCAGAACTGCTCGGAGTGCGGAACGTTTTCTTCCTCGACGAGATTGACCACGCCTACAACCAAAGCCTCGAGGAAACGCTCACCGTTTGGGATACAGCTGCCGTTCTCCATCGCATCGAACGCATCCTCCGTCGCGGTCGTTACGATGCAGCAATCGGGCTATTGCCAACGCGGCAGACGCACGGCGGACACAAAGCAGCAACGTTCCTGCTGATTACGGCAGCGCGGCGTGTTGCACCGCAGATGCCGGTGCTCGGCGTGATGCCGAGCGATACGCTTCCGGCAAGTATCGAGCCAGAGCCGTTCGTTGGGCAGCTTCCTGCCCCGTTCGTGTTCGATCGGAGTGTTGGTTTCGGCTTCAATCGCCGGGTGCAGCTGGCAGCGGTCGTGCGGTGGGTTGCTGCCGAACACCGCTCCCAAGGGCTTATGCCGCTTGGACCGATTCCGGCACGCGAGTATTACTGGCTGCTGTCACCGGATACACCGCAGGCTCGCCAATGCGTCGAGCGCGTGTTTGCTGAGCTTGAGAGAGCGCTCCAGGAGCAATTACCGAACTATCCTGCCCACGGACAATGACACACCGCCGTTCTCATTGGGCACAGCACCTTGCTAAACGGATCAAGCAACGAACGCTGACCGTTGGCGTCCTCGGTCTTGGGTATGTCGGACTGCCGCTTGCCGTCGAGTTTGCGCGCAAAGGCATTCGAACGCTCGGCTTTGACACGAACGCCGAAAAAATTGCGCTCCTTGAGCGTGGGCAGAATTACATCCGCGATCTCGACGACCGCGTCGTTGCCGAATGCGTCGGCAGTGGGATGCTTCAGGCCTGCAGCGAGCCAGCGCGTCTGGCCGACTGCGATGTCATTTTCATCTGCGTGCCCACTCCGTTTACACCGAACAAGGACCCGGATATTTCGTTCATTCTTGCTGCTGCCGAGTCCATTGCAGCAGTCAAGCGGCCAGGCCAGCTCTACATCCTCAAGAGCACCACGTTCCCCGGTACAACCCGAAAGTACGTCCAGCCAAAGTTGGAGGACAGCCGCTTCCGTTGCGGGAGGGAATATTTCCTGGCATTTTCCCCGGAGCGTGTTGATCCGGGCAATAAAACCTGGCACACCGGTAACACCCCGATTGTCGTCGGTGGAATCACCCCCGTGTGCACCGAGTTGGCATGCGCTGCAACGGCGCTGGCGATCGAGAAGGTAGTTCCTGTCAGTTCGCCAGAGGTCGCAGAAATGGAAAAGCTGCTGGAGAACATCTTCCGCAGCGTGAACATTGCGTTGGTGAACGAGCTGGCGCAACTGTGCGATCGCATCGGCATCAACATTTGGGAAGTCGTCCAGGCCGCCGCAACGAAGCCGTTCGGATTTATGCCGTTCTATCCCGGCCCGGGCATTGGCGGGCATTGCATCCTCATTGACCCGTACTACCTTTCCTGGATGGCGCGCGAGTACGACTTTACAACCAGCTTCATTGAACTTGCCGCCGAAGTCAACGAGTTCATGCCGTACTATGTGCGGAACTTGATCATCGAGCAGATTGCCCGGCAACCAATCGAGATCAAACGTGCGCGGGTGCTCCTACTCGGCATGGCGTTCAAGCGGGATGTCGATGACTTGCGCCATTCACCTGCGCTGAAGGTTGCCGAGCTCCTGCGCGACGATGGCGTCGGCCGCGTGGATTATTACGACCCGTACATTCCGTCGGTGGTGCTTTTCGAGGGAAGTAAACGTGCGGAATCTCTTCAATCGCTGCCTGCGCTGCGCCCGA
>BEHW01000113.1 GCA_002898675.1 bacterium HR20 | reverse complement strand
TTGCATATCGGTACACGCTGAGACACCTGAATGCTATCAAAGAATCCAAAACGATTGATACTTGGAGTATCGCATTGTGGAACATGGCGGATTACAGAATTTCGTGAAAGATCGTAGTAGGCCGTCCAGTTGGTTTTACTAATCGCAATAACAGTATCACTTTCACTGCCGCTATTTTTCCTGCCTTCAAATTTCTGAATAATTGGGGAAGATTTTGGTAATCTCTGAATCGCAGCATATGAGATCGGCACTGCCAGAATCGAATCAGAACAAGGGTCGAAATAAGCCCGATCTGCCACAAGAACTTGAATATATGAGCCTTTGAGTAAAGCATGGAATAGCGAATCAGAGCAATTTGATTGCTTGCGAAAGAACACGCTATCAATAAATAATGGAGAAAGTTGTTGTTTCGCCATGTCAAAGATGATCCCGTTTATGTGCGTAACTCCTGCTTGTGCAAAGTAAAACCATCGCCCGTGTGGGCTGACGCGGAGAATAGCCCATCCCAGCGGCGTGGCAGGAGTCTCCGGAATGGGGATAATAGCAGAATGCCGCGCCTGTGGATATGCCTGCACAATTGAGTCCCTACGATAGCCCTGGGGCGCGATAACTACATTCTGCTTCTCTGGATGAAGAGCTGATCGGAGAGCTGGGGCCAGCGATGTTGCCGAGCGTACCTGTTCGACTACTGAGTCGAGAGATAAACGAGGTTGATAGAGGCTGTAGTAATACCGCAGCTCTCCACTGCATGACCATGCGGTCAGCCAACCAGGAGTCCTGCCTGGACCTTTGGACACCTCAAAGATGCTGAAAAGCTCTGAGTTCTGTGTGGTATCAATAACAATCGGAAATCGAAAGGTAGCCGATACCCCGACATCGGTAGTCGCTCGCTCCCCTTTGACAATGCCGATCGTTGGCACGCCTTTTTTTGTCAGCTCTTCGCCAATGAGATTTGCAAGGAGCACAGTGTGACGAAAGCCAGGCTGGAGCAGTAACACTGCGACATTTCCTTCCTTGCAGGACAAATGCTCACGAATGAAATTGGCAACACGTTCTGACTGGAGCGGAAATGGCGGTAGGTTTTCGACTCGTTCCGATGGACGGAGAGTTGATTGACGCAATATCTCCTGGATTTCCTGCTCTTCCCCCTCGTCACTGTCGTGACCAGCATATCCCCTTCCTCCAATGCTCAGACTGAAGAGCAGAAGGAGCACAAGTCCCCCACGTGCTGCAGTAATGAGGAGATTAGCTCTTTTCATCGCGGGCTCCTCGATAAAAGACCGACCGCCGTTCAGTACGCGCAAGCGAAAATACAAATCGTGGAGGGAGTAATCTGGCATGCACAGAACACTCCCTCCACAGAGCGTTGATGCACCTACGGCTCTGGTATCAGAGCAGCATCCTGCGTTGGGTCACCACTGGGGCCAGGGCCAAGGTAAATGCAGTTGAACGTGCTCGTCTGCACACCATCAGAGTAGAGAGTTGCTTTGTCGGGGTAACCGGCTGCAGGATTGCCTTCACCCCTCTCGATGGCAGCGCACACTCTACTAGAAGGAGGAATACATGTGACACATGATCCCCCTGGACATGGGTAGACTATTGGGCTGTCACCGAAGATGTAGATTGTTTCGGTCGTCGCCCACGCAGTGGTGCTCAGCGCAAGTGTAGCAGCAGTCGCCAGAGCCAAGCGTAGTACGTTGTTCATTGAAGCTCCGCGAATTGGTGGAACATCCCGACGCGGCAGGGTGCTTTGTTCCCTCCACTGGGCAGTGCAGCAAGCACCCGAATCTGCCCGCACCACGGAGGAAACATGCCGCAAATGGAATGTGCCGCAGGAGCGCTGAAAGGTTACATCTCACCGCACAAAGCGGCTCCGGCGGAGCACTTTGACCTCTGTTGTCCAGAGGATGAACGAGCCGCTGTGGAGGTCGCGCTGGTTGATTTCCTCCAGGATGGCATCGGCTTCTTCGTGCGAGACGATCACCTCCACGCGTTGGCGCGGGACGGGCTCCTGCTCCCGCCCGAAGCTCAAGCCAGATGCCGGCGCGAGGGTGTAGCCGGTGGTTCTGTGCAAGTGGAGAAGTTCGGTTACGGGGGCTCTCTGCATAATTTCGTTTCCATGTGGCTGGCGGTTGAACGTCTCACCTGGCGCCATATCCTGGCAATCTGTGCCATCAGCGCAATTGCACGGGTGGTGTTCCTCCTCATTGCCGAGCCGCCTATCCCCGTTGCGGAGGACTACGCCATTGCTCGGCACATCGCTGCTGGCGACGGCTTTTCCATCTACGAGCGCGGACCGACCAGCATCAAAGGGCCGCTCTACCCCACCTACTTGGCAGCTTGGCTCTGGCTGCTCGGCGAGCAAAACGGGCTTCGGGCGGCGATTCTGATGCAGCATCTTCTCTACGCTGCAATGCCAGCGCTGCTGTTCCAGCTTGGGCGAGCAATCGCCCGGCCAGCGCTCGGCACAATCGCCGCCGTGCTCTTTGCGCTCCACCCGACGTATTTCTACCACGCTACCGTTGCAGAAAACACCACGTGGGTTGTCGTAATGAGCGCGCTGTGGGGGGTGCTCGTCTTCCGGGAGTCTCGCTCTCCGATCGGGACTGCGCATGCTGCTGGAGCGATCATCGGCAGCTTCATTCTCGAGAAACCGATGCTTGCGGTACCGATGGCGATGATTCTCGGCCTGCGATGGTGGCGCAGGTGGCAACAACTCGCTACCGCAGCGCTCGCTGCAGCACTCTTGGTGCTGCCGTGGGCTGTGCGCGGTGCTGTGCTTTTCGGGGAGCCAACGCTCACCAAGTCGTATTCGAGCACGTTGACGTTTATCCATTCCTGGCTGCCCAGTATGGCAGTCCATCCTCGCTATGCGGTGCCCGATTCTGTCGAGCGAGCGCTCGATTCGCTGACGAAATTGCCCGAGCGACAAGCACTCCCAGCACTACGCGCGCTGGCAACGAGCATCCTTGCGACGAAATGGTCGCTCTTGCCGGAACGGACCATCGTCCACGCACTCATCTTCTGGACAATCCCTCCCCGCTATTGGCAGAGCTGGTCGCTGGCATTTGTGGTAGTACGGATCCTGCCTGTTGTTCTGCTGACAGTTCTTTGGGTATGGGGAATGGCAATTCTCTGGCGGCAGGATCGGCCGCTCCTGCTGGGTGTGCTCGGTATCGTGGCATGGGTAACGCTGGTGTACTCGCTCTACCACGTGCTCAACATCCGCTACAAGCTCGAGGTGGAGTGGCTTGAGCTGTTCGTGTGCGCAGCACCGCTGGTGCCGAAACGGTAGCGTTCGTATATTTGTTCTGCACATTGTCTTACCATAACTTTCTAATCCAATGGCAAGAGCATTTGCAGTGAGAATGCTTACCATAGCTGTGCTGGTGAGCTTGACCATCGGAGGATGCACTTCCTCCTCGTCGAGTGGTGATGGAGGCAATTCTATGTCAGCGATGGTCGGATCGCAACAATGGACGGCAGCATCAGGCATGATCGAAGCGACTGTTTCGAATGGCGTGATCGCAATTGCCGGGATGGATGCCTCAGCGGCGGTGCAAATTCAGCTTCGTGTAGTAGGAGTAAGCCAGCCAGGAACAGTCCAGATTGCCACAGGTCAGCCGCACGTGGCAATGCTCAGCGACCGTGGTACGATCTACAGTGCTACTGGCGTTGCAGGCTCTGGAACCATCACCTTTAGCAAGCTCACCAGCACAGAAGCCGAGGGTACGTTCTCGTTCGTCGGCATCAATCCCCAATCGAAGCTTGAGCAGAACGTTACCAACGGGAAGTTCAGCGTTCGGTTCAAGTAGCAGCGGAGCGCACGCAGAACGCAGGTTGGCAGAACGCGATTCGTACTTTTGCGCAGCAGTCGCAGTGGGCGACTCTAAAGTGCAATCGCGTAGTTCAATGTTTCCGGACGCCAATGCAGAGCGTGCATACTGGTGACTACGAAGCGGTCATTGGGCTGGAGGTGCACGCCCAGCTCTTGACGGCAACGAAAGCATTCTGCCGATGTTCGACGCAATACGGCGCTGCACCGAACACCAACGTGTGCCCGGTCTGCCTTGGGCATCCCGGTGCATTGCCTGTCCTCAATCGGCAGGTCGTGGAGTTCACGCTCCGCATGGGACTGGCGACCGGCTGCACCATCCGACCGCGCTCACGCTTTGCGCGGAAGAACTACTTCTACCCCGATTTGCCGAAAGGCTACCAGATTTCGCAGTACGAGGATCCAATTTGCTACGGCGGTTCTGTCGAAATCGAGCTCGAGGACGGAACGACCAAGCGGATCGGTATCACGCGGATCCACATGGAGGAAGACGCCGGCAAGTCCATCCACGATCTCGACGTTGATACACTCATTGACCTCAATCGCTGCGGGGTGCCGCTCATCGAAATTGTTTCGGAGCCAGACATCCGTTCCCCTGGCGAAGCAGTGCTCTACCTACAGGCGATTCGGCAACTGCTCATGTACCTAGGCATCTGCGATGGCAACATGGAAGAAGGCTCCTTGCGCTGCGATGCGAACGTCTCCGTGCGGCGTCGCGGCTCAGATCGCTTCGGGACAAAAACGGAGGTGAAAAATCTCAACTCGTTCCGCAACGTCGAGCGCGCGCTTGCCTACGAAATCGAGCGACAAATTGCTGTCCTTGCGCAGGGCGGCACCATCGAACAAGAAACGCGGATGTGGGATGCCTCGAGCGGATCAACTCGCCCGATGCGCTCAAAAGAATTCGCCCACGACTACCGTTATTTCCCTGAGCCGGACTTGGTGCCAGTCGAGGTCACCGACGAGTGGATCGAGCGCGTCCGCGCAGAGTTACCCGAGCTTCCGCTGGCGCGGAAGCGCCGCTTGCAGGAGCAGTACGGGATTCCCGCCTACGATGCAGGCATTCTCATTGCCGAACGCTCCCTGGCTGACTACTTCGAACGCGCCTGTGGAGCACTCAGCGAGCCATCGCAAGAGCGCTACAAACTCGTCAGCAACTGGATCATGACCGAGGTGCTGCGCGTCATAGGCGAGCGGAAAATTGACATCGGCTCGTTCCCCATCGAACCGGAGCGGCTTGCTGAGCTTGTCGAGCTGCAAGCGCAACGCACCATCTCCAGCCGCATAGCAAAAGAGCTCTTCGCCGAGCTGTTGAGTTCGCCTGCGCGGCCGTCGGCGCTCGTTGCTGAGCGAGGGATGGTGCAAGTCTCCGACGCAGGATACCTCGAACAGCTCGTCGAGCGTGCACTGAGCGAAAACCCCGACACCATCGAGAAGTACCGCGCAGGTAAAGTAGCGGTGCTCGGGTTCCTCGTCGGTCAAGTGATGAAGTACTCGCAGGGCAAAGCCAACCCCGAGCTTGTCCGGACGCTCCTTCTGGAGCGGCTCGGACACTCGGATGCTCTTGCCCGGTAGGACGGAGCTTGTTTCACCCCTCTGGAGCGCCTACGCATGCCAATTCCAAAGACGCGCACGATCTGGATGAACGGCCGCTTTGTGCCATGGGAAAAAGCGCACGTCCACGTGCTCTCGCACGCACTGCACTACGCTTCCAGCTGGTTCGAGGGGATTCGTGCTTATGCGACAAAGCGTGGCATTGCAGTGTTTCGGTTGCAGGACCATTTGCGGCGACTGCAGGATTCCTGCAAGATGTACGCGGTCGAACTTCCCTACACACTCGAGGAACTTGAGCATGCCACGCTCGAGTTGCTCCGGCGGAACCGTCTTGGCGCCTGCTACATTCGTCCGCTTGTCTTCCGCGGCTACGGCGAAATGGGCGTCCTGCCGCTCAACTGTCCGGTTGAGGTGGCAATTGCTGCCTGGCAGTGGGGGCGTTATTTGGGCGAGGATTCTGCAGAACGTGGAGTGGATATCTGCGTCTCCTCGTGGACGCGCCCGTCGAACAACGCACTCCCAGCGATGGCGAAAGCAGCAGCGAACTACCTCAACTCGCAGCTTGTCAAGATCGAGGCTGTCCGCCATGGGTACGCCGAGGGGCTCACGCTCGACGAGCACGGAAATTTGAGCGAAGGCAGCGGCGAGAATGTCT
>BEHW01000112.1 GCA_002898675.1 bacterium HR20 | reverse complement strand
CAGCAAGGTGGCATCGTACCTGGGCGGGTTGACCAACCGACTGGCCTCGCAGGAAGACGCACTCAAGTCGCAGATCACCAACTACAACGCCGCGATCTCACGCATCGAGGATGCCGATGTTGCCAAGGAACAGCTGCAACTGATTCGGGCGCAGTTCCTCCAACAAGCCTCGATCGTCTCGCTGGCGCAAGCAAATCAAAATCCCTCGACGTTCCTGTCGCTGTTCCGATAAGGCGACAGCCGCTGACGGTGATACGGCACATGCTCCTGTTTGTCCCAGCGTAGCAACCAGAAGCCCCCACAACGACGGTGTCGTATCATCCCCCGCGAAGCCGCGTGCCCTCCAGGTCACGCGGCTTCACCATTTTAGCACCGTGGGAGATGGATTGTCACCACCGTACCCTTCCCTGGCGTAGATTCGAGTTCGACAGTGCCGCCATGGAGCTCGACAATCCGCTTTGCAATGACAAGTCCTAAGCCGATCCCCTGCTGCTCCTGGACGAAACGGTTGAACTGTTTATAGGCGCCGACACCATTGATTTGCGCCGGTGTCATCCCAATTCCTTCATCGCTGATCGTCACTGTGAGCCAACGGTCATCGGCGCTGCACTCAACTCGAACAGGTGTTCCAGCTGTCGAGAACTTGAATGCATTGTCGAGTAACTCGTCGAGCACCTTGTGGAAGCTTTCGCTCGACATTGCAACTGTTACACCTTCGGGTATTGCACCAGTGACAAGATCCGTAGAGCGACGATAGTGTTCGGCTTTCGTCATTGCGATGTCGGCTGCCATCGCTGCTGCCTCCTCGGTGCGGTGCATTCGCAGCTGCTCGAGCGCACGACGATCAGCACTGAGTGTTTCCAGTTGGGCATAGACCAGAAAGTTCTCGGTAATGCGAAGCAGTCGCTGGGCACTGGTGATAATGTCGCCAGCAATCTCAGCAACGGTAGCATCCTCAGTCGCGATGGTCTTCAGTGTCTGCGCTGATCCGAGGATTTGATTGAGCGCTGTTCGGAATTCGTGAGGAAGTGCGTAGGTGACATTGAGCGCAAGCTCTTCAACACCGCGTTGGGCGAGCTCAGTTTTCTTCCACTGTGCTTCGATTGCCGAGAGCAGCTCTTCGATCGTAAAGGGCTTGACAAGGTAATCATCGGCGCCAATGTCCATGCCGGTGCGCATATCGGTTTTCTCCGCGCGCGCAGTCAAGAACATAAAGCGCAGCGAGGCCGTCTCGGGATCTTGGCGGAGATAGCGCAACACGGTGTACCCGTCCATCTCCGGCATTGAGACGTCGCAGATGATCAAATCGGGATGGTGCTCTCGCGCCAGGGCCAGTCCATCCCGTCCATTGTACACAGTCAAGACAGTGTAGCCTTCAAAGCGCAGGAGCGATGCAGTTCCTTCGATGATGTAATCGGAATCGTCAATGAGAAGTATCGTTCGTTGCTTGCTCATTGAGTGGAGCTATTGGTTGAACATCTGCAGCTTCCACAACACACGGAAGCTCAACGGTTGCGCAGACGCCTGCAGGGTACTTATTGCAGAGCCGGAGATCCCCGCCAGATGCTTCCACCAGTGGCTTGAGCGTTGCCAAGCTCAGACCACTGCCGGGAATGTTTCCTGTCCGCGAGCTTCGAAAGTACGGGGTAAAGAGCCGCTCCATTTCCTGCTCCGGAATGCCAACGCCTTCATCGTGGACGTTGATGCAGAGCCGACCCTTGCCTACCGAGAATTCGACCGTGATCGTTGCTCCGTCCGGTCCGTAGCGCGCGGCATTGTCGAGCAATGCTTGCAGAGCAGCACTGAGCAGTTCTGCATCGGCAAGAACTCGGCAGTCTTGGCCCTCGACGGCAACGTGCGCTCCTTTCCGCTGCACGATCTCGAGTTGCTCAGCAAGGCGGACGATGAACGTTGGTAACTCGATCGGGGTTTGCTGAACCTCCGTCCGACCAAGGAGCGAACTCCGCCGCGTAAAAGAGTGGACGATATGCTCCAGATCGCGAACGCGTGCCACGATGGTGCCGATTGCATCCTTCCGTTGTTCATCGCTCATGACCGCCCCGTAGCGTTCCAGGAGCTGTGCTGCTGTCAGAATTCCAGCGAGCGGCGTTCGGAATTCGTGCGAGAGCGTCGAGACAAATTGCGAACGAAGGAGCTTGAGTGCCTGCTCCCGTTCGAGAGTGCGGCGGAGTGTCTGTTCGGCTTCGACCAGCGGCGTAACATCGTGGCAGAAGAGTCGCCAGCCCCGGTCTGTTCGTGCAAGCAGCCGTTGGAATGCCCTGCTGCCGACGTGCACCAGTGCAACGTACTGATCGTCGGTGCATTGCGGCGGTAGGTCGCTACCGAGCGGGTGCTCGCTCAAGAACGCGCCATAGTCAAGTTCTGGGAATGCCTGGCGGGCAGCACGATTGAGGAATGTGACGCGGAAATTTTCATCACACTCAATGATTGGCTCGATGCTTTGCTCTAAATACGACGCAGCATGGCGCAGCCGCTGTTCTGCAGTAGCACGTTCTGTAATGTCGAGCACCACTTGCAAGACACCGTCGCGGCCATCTTCGTAGAAGATTCGCGCCAGGTAATTATCCAGCCACCGAACAATTCCGTAGCGATCGTAAAACCGATACTGCAGATGGAGTGGCTCAGAGTCTGTGCTCTCAAGCCAAGCGCGATATTGCTGCTGTACCTGTTCGCGGTCGTCTGGATGGACACGCTCGGACCATTGCTCTGGCGGTGTATCGCGATAGTCCTCGACCGTGTACCCTGTGAGCCGAGTAAACTCTGGGTTTGCAATCAGCTGTGTTACTCTGCCATCGGCGGTCCTTTCCTCATAGAGCACGCCACAGGGCATATTTTCGATGAGCGCTCGGAAGAGCTGCTCGTTGTGCTCCAGCTCAGCTGCATAGCGACGCTCACTGGTGACATCAACCATCGAACCGAGCACTTCGAGAACGTTCCCATGAGCATCGCGCCGAAATGGGTGGAGGTAGGTCAAGAACGTGCGCCCGTCGAGCGCGTAGGTAAACTCGCTCTCCTCACCTGCGAATGCACGAGCAACCATCGGCAACGTAACGGCATTGACTTCGGGCGGGAAAAGCTCCCGCGGACTTTTTCCACGAACGCGCTCAGTGGTCAACTGGCCAGCCAGTCGCCCTTCGCGCAGCACGTAGATTGGCTCGCCATCTTGCTCGCGCCGACGCAAGAGGATCGTCATCGTCTGAAGATTCGCGACGATGTGGCGCAGCTCTGCCGGCAGATCACCTTCCCCGACGGTAGCCAGAAGCGGTTCGATCTGGCGCAGAAACAGCTCCAGCCGCGAACGCGTCACACCGCGCACGCCGAAGTACTGCACTACCAGATCAGCAATCCGTTTGCGCCAATCGTCCATCGGCACTGTCGAACGCAACATCGAAGTCACCTCAAGTATCGGCAATTCCAGTGCCAACTGCAAAGGTAGCAGTTCCATCAGCTTCCGCGGCGAGCGCCTCTGAGCATGTTCGTACATTTGCGCCCTCTCCACGAGCGGATTTCACTATTTCGAGCCGAGAACGCTATGTCTTCCTCCTACCCATTCGACCGTATCGAAAAAAAGTGGCAACGCTATTGGGATGAACACCAGACATTTCGTGTTACCGAAGACGCCGCCAAACCCAAGTTCTACGTTCTCGACATGTTCCCGTACCCCAGCGGTGCCGGGCTCCACATCGGGCATCCCGAAGGTTACACCGCAAGCGACATTCTTGCGCGGTACATGCGCATGCGTGGCTACAACGTGCTCCATCCCATGGGGTGGGACGCATTCGGGCTTCCAACCGAACGCTATTCGATGACCACTGGCATCCACCCGCAGGTCGCAACTGCAGAGAACATCGCCACCTTCAAGCGCCAGCTCAAGATGCTGGGCTTCAGTTACGATTGGTCACGCGAGATCAACACCACCGATCCTGGCTACTACCGGTGGACGCAGTGGATGTTTCGGCTCATCTACAACTCGTGGTACGACTCCGAGCAGCAACGCGCACGGCCAATCGAGGAGCTCCCCATCCCGCACGACTGCACCGATCCTGAAGCCTGGCGTGACCAACACCGCCTGGCGTATATGGCTCTTGTGCCCGTCAACTGGTGCGAGGAGCTCGGCACGGTGCTGGCAAACGAGGAAGTTGAGGAATGGCGCGAGAAAGGGTACACCGTCGAACGCCGCCCGATGCGCCAGTGGATGGTACGCATCACCGCATATGCTGAACGGCTCCTGGAGGATCTCGACCTGGTGGATTGGCCCTCCAGCACAAAAGAGATGCAACGAAACTGGATCGGCAGAAGCGAAGGCGCAGAAATTCTCTTCCCCGTCATTGGTTCGGAGGAATCCATCACGGTGTTCACCACGCGCCCGGATACAGTCTTCGGGGCGACGTACTTGGTGCTCGCACCAGAGCACCCGGCAGTTGCGCACATCACAACGCCTGACCGACGCGAGTCGGTCGAAGCCTACATCGCACAAGCGCAACGGAAGACCGATCTGGAACGAACAGAGCTAAACCGTGAGAAAACGGGAGTCTTCACAGGCAGCTACGCGCTCAATCCAGCGACGAAGCGCGAAATCCCAATCTGGATTGCCGATTATGTGCTTGCGCAGTACGGCACCGGCGCCATCATGGCTGTCCCTGCGCATGATCAGCGCGATTTTGAGTTTGCGCTGAGCTTCAATCTGCCTATCGAGGTCGTCGTCCGACCAGAAAGCGGCGATCTACCAGAACCGTTGGACGCTGCATTTGTCGCCGATGGCATCGCATGCAACTCATCGAACGAGGAAATTTCGCTCGATGGATTGCCCACACCGCAAGCAAAGGCGCGCATCGTCGAGTGGCTCCAACGCCGCGGCCACGGTCGCCCAGCGATCCGCTACAAGCTCCGCGACTGGCTCTTTTCGCGTCAGCGCTACTGGGGCGAGCCGATCCCCATTCTCCATTTCGACGACGGAACTCGCCGCGTGCTCGATGAAGACGAGCTCCCCTTGCGGCTGCCTGACGTCCGCGAATTCAAGCCGACCGGTACAGGGGAAAGCGTCCTGGCAACAGTTCCCGAGTGGATGGATGTCTGGGATCCCAAAACCGGCAAGCACGGCCACTACGAAACGAACACCATGCCCCAGTGGGCAGGCTCCTGCTGGTACTACCTGCGCTTTTGCGATCCCCACAACGACGAGCGATTCGCCGATCCGGAGCGTCTTCGCTACTGGCTTGGTAGCGACTCCAACCGTGGTGGTGTTGACGTGTACATCGGTGGTGCCGAGCACGCGGTCTTACACCTGCTCTACGCGCGCTTCTGGCACAAGCTGCTCTACGACTACGGGCTGGTTCCCACAAAAGAACCGTTTGCCAAACTCTTCCACCAAGGACTGATCCTCGGTGAGGATGGACGCAAGATGTCCAAGTCACTCGGCAACGTCATCAATCCCGACGATGTTGTCCGCACCTACGGCGCCGATGCGTTGCGGCTGTTCGAGATGTTCCTCGGTCCACTGGAGGCAACCAAACCGTGGTCGAGCAACGGCATCGAAGGCATCAAGCGTTTTCTCGATCGCATTTGGCGGATGTACACAAACCCTGATGGCTCGCTCAGCAGCGCAATTGCGGAGGTTCCTCCCGATCCGGCGCTTTCCCGCTTACTTCACCGCACGATCAAAAAAGTGCGCGAGGATATCGAGTCGCTTTCGTTCAACACCGCGATTGCGCAGTTGATGATCTTCGTCAATGAATGTTCTCGTCTTCCGCAGCGGCCACGCATCGTGATGGAGCACTTTGTACTGCTCCTGGCGCCCTTTGCACCGCATCTTGCAGAAGAGCTGTGGAGTTTGCTCGGTCATCACGAGTCGCTCGCCTACGAGCCATTCCCCGACTGGGACGAGCAGGTGTTGCAGGAAGAAGAGGTAGAAATTGTCGTTCAAGTCAACAGCAAGGTTCGGGCAAAACTGCGCGTCCCCGCTGGCAGCGATGGCGAGGTGCTCCGCAATGCAGCGCTGGCACATCCGGACGTTCAACGTTTCATTGCCGGCAAGACGATTCGGAACGTAGTCGTCGTCCCCGCCAAGCTTGTC
>BEHW01000111.1 GCA_002898675.1 bacterium HR20 | reverse complement strand
AAAGAGCTGCTCGAAGGCATCTCCGCTGGGGAGCGCCAGCTCCTTCCCCGCCGCCCTGGCGAACCGAGCGACCAATACTACCGGCGTAATCGGCGTGTCGAACTCTCGAAGGTCCTCCACTGAGATGCCAGTCAAGAGAGCAATCGTCGCACTCGCCATCGCGCTTGCGGCCAGCGTTTCGTGCGCTGCAGCTACCGACGATAGCCTTGGCTGGGATGACTTTTTCCAGTCCATCTCGACGGGTTGGTTTCCGCGTCCCTACGCTGCTATCGGGTATTTCGCCGGCTCGACGCTCAACTTCTACCAGCACTCAAGCGCAACGAACATCACAACATCCGGCACCCGTCCGATTGTCGGGCGCTGGAGCGCACACAACCCCTTCCGCAGCCACGAAGATGACATCAAAAAACCATGGTCAGCCGACGATGCCGACGATGATTTCCCCAGCCTCGGCTACAGCGCACCGATCAACCTTCGGGTGGAATGGATGCTTCCACTTCTGCATTGCATGGCACGGTTTGATGTGGCGTACGAGCTTTCGCGAGAGCGCCTCTACAGTCTCGACACCTCACGGAAGTATCTGGCACTGAGCGGACAGCCAACGCCCTTCCGCGAAGTGAGCGTGCTATTCAACAACGAACACTTCCTCGGTGCGCGGCTCGGCGTTGCGGTGCCGATCTACGGCGCGTTCGTCACGTCCAAGCCGTTGCGACTCGACACGATGCGACGGATCGATGTCATTGACCGAATCAGCTCGTTCTACTACGTCGCCGCAAGCCTCCACGCTGCAGCGCTCGTGCTGAGCGAAGCAACGCAGTACGTTCAAATTGCCGACGCCAAGGATGCGATCCGCTATGGCAACGGCCAGGATACCGTCACCCTGATGAACAAAGCTCGACTTTCGACGGCAACCCCACTGCGCTGGCACGCAGAGATTGCCGCCGGATGGCAAGCATCGTTCGGCAGTTTCGCGTTCACAGTCGAGGCGTATGCAGAGCTGCCGCTGACCAGCGTCCTGCGCGATGCGCGGTGGATGCTCTACCGCTATGGAATTCGCACGATGATCGGCAGGCAACAGTGATATTTGCCACTGGTTCACCGACTGGAGGGAACTCCAATGAACGCACCATACAGCGAGCGTGGCATAAGCGCTGTCATCCCGGTGCTCGACGAAGAAGCCTCGCTCAGCGAGCTTATCGAGCGTCTTGAGGCGGTGCTGACAGCACTTGCTGGCGATCGCTACGAAATCATTTTCGTTGACGATGGCTCGCGTGATGGCTCGTTTGCAATCGTCCGCCACGCACACCAGCGGAATCCACGTATCCGAGGTATTCGCTTCCGCCGCAACTACGGCAAATCTGCTGCACTTGCGGTGGGATTCGAGCACGCACGCTATGAACTCGTCGTCACGCTCGACGCGGACTTGCAGGACGACCCCGCAGAAATCCCGCGACTCCTGGCTGTGCTCGACAAAGGCTACGACTTGGTCTCAGGGTGGAAGCAAGTCCGTCACGATCCACTGGAGAAAACGCTCCCCTCGAAACTGTTCAATGCCGTCGTCTCCGCAGTCAGCGGACTTCGGCTCCACGACTTCAACTGCGGACTGAAGGCGTACCGCGCTGAGGTCATCCGCACGCTGACACTCTACGGCGAAATGCACCGCTACATTCCAGCCCTGGCGCACTGGGAAGGATTCCGCGTCACGGAAATTCCTGTCCAACATCACCGGCGCAAGTACGGACGCTCGAAGTTCGGTGCCAGCCGCTACATCAAAGGCTTCCTGGATTTGCTGACGGTGATTTTGACCACGCGCTACCTCAAGCGCCCGTTGCATCTGTTCGGCTCGATTGGCACGCTGCTGATGGTCGTCGGCTTCGCAATAGCGCTCGGGCTGACAATCGAATGGATGCTCGGCGGGACGTACTTGACGAACCGCCCGCTCCTACTGATGGCGGTTGCGTTCATGATCGTCGGCATGCAGCTTATCTCGATTGGTTTGGTCGGCGAGCTGATCGTCCGCCAATCGCAGAGCACACGGGAATACCACATCCGCGAGCAAGTGTAGCGGCGGCAGGATTGGTTCTACGAAAGTGGCTCGTATATTCGCTCGCACTTGTTGTATCCACGCGGCATCGTCATGTCTTCAGCGCGTATCATCCTGCTGGTTGCTTTGATTGCGATCACCACAAGTTCCGCCCAGATCTACCGCACCACCGCAGCAGCTGGCTACACAGCAACGTTCTTGGTTGGCAGCACCGCGACGAACCTCATCTTCACTCCTGCAAACAACGATTCTGGTAGTCTCTACGTAACTGGTTCACGCTTCATCGGTGCACAGTCAGGACTGACAGTTCGCTTTCTCCAGGCACTCGACCAGCAGGCGCGGTGGTTTTTACCTGTGAGCCTCGAAGCGATTTTCTTTCGCGGCAAGCAGCGGCAGGAAAACTTGCTCTACATCGGTCGCGCGGAAGTCTCAGCTGATATGTTCACCCTCTCTGCAGGGCTGCAGTATCGGTTTGCAGATCTGCCGCTTGCGCAGGCATTCCTCTATGCCAGCCTCGAGCCACGCCTTTCGCTGGTCGAAGGGCCGCACTTCCTCTACCTGGTCAGCGACAAAGCAACCGGACAGGTAATCCCCGACTATTCGATTGACACAACGCTCAAGCCGACAGTCCTTCGCGCTGGAGGAGCGCTTCGGCTCGGCGCCCAGGGTGTGCTCGAAGAAAAAGTTCTCATCAACCTCAGCCTTGCCTGGGGGGCTTTCAACCTCATCGGACGCGACACGCGGACGACCGACCGCAACCGTCGCGCAGGGCTGCTAACGCCGACGACGATTTTTCAAACCAACGAACCAATCGAACAATTTCTGCAAGTGTCCCTCTGGGTCCAGTATCCATTCTGACAGTGCCATGGAAATTGTCATCGTTGGCGGTGGACTCGTTGGCGCATTGCTGGCGCTTTTACTTGGGCGGCGCGGCTACGCCGTGCATGTTGTGGAGCGGCGACCGGACATGCGCCGGCATGGTTTTGCTGGCGGGCGCTCGATCAATCTTGCCTTGAGCGACCGTGGCATTCGAGCGCTCGAGCGGGCGGGCATTGCCGAGAGTGTCCTCCCCTTGACGATCCCTATGCGGGGACGAATGATTCACCACGAGGATTCAACGCTCGAATTCCAACCCTACGGCATAGCAGGGCAAGCAATCCGCTCACTATCGCGTGGGCACCTCAACCTGGCATTGGTAGAAGCAGCCGACCGCTTGCCCAATGTTACCCTGGAATTTGAATGGCGCTGCGTTGGAGTAGATCCCGATGTACCAGCCGCAACGTTTGTGCACACCGCCACTGGCGAGCAGCGCCGGATCGAATGCGATGTGCTCGTCGGTGCCGATGGTGCGTTCTCTTCGGTCCGCGATGCACTCCACTACCGCGACCGATACAACTACTGCCAAGAATACCTCGAGTACGGCTACAAAGAACTGACCATCCCAGCAGCCGAGGGCGGGGGATTCCGGATGGAACCAAATGCGCTCCACATTTGGCCGCGCCACAGTTTCATGATGATTGCACTGCCCAACCCGGAAGGCACCTTCACGTGCACGCTGTTTCTGCCGTTCGAGGGAGAAGTTTCGTTCGAACAGCTTCGCACCCGCGCCGACGTATCGGCATTCTTCGAGCGCTTCTTCCCCGATGCTGTCCCACACATGCCGACATTGCTCGAAGACTTCGAGCGCAACCCGCTTTCTTCGTTGGTGACAATTCGGTGCTATCCGTGGGTTGTAGGACGAACGGTGCTCATCGGCGATGCAGCACATGCGATCGTGCCGTTCTATGGACAAGGTATGAACGCTGGCTTCGAGGATTGTCGCATTCTCGACGAGCTGCTCGATCGCTTCTCGGACGATTGGGATGCAGCGCTCGCCGAATACCAACGCATGCGCAAACCCGCTGGCGATGCCGTCGCGCAGCTTGCGCTCGATAACTTCGTCGAAATGCGCGACAAAGTCGCCGATCCACGCTTTATCCTGCGCAAGAAGATCGAGCTTCTCCTGTTCGAGCACTTCCCCGAGCTGTACACGCCGCTCTACACGCTGGTGACGTTCACCCCAGAGGTTTCCTACGACGAAGCGTACCGCCGCGGTCAGGCGAACGAACGCGTCATCAGCCAGATTTTGGCGTTGCCGGATATTGACCACCGCTGGGATGATCCAGCACTGCTCGACACGTACCGTCAGATTCTCGAGCGATATGGTGCGGCAAGTTCAGCATAAGGCGCTCTACGATGCATCGGTGCTCCGACTTGTGCAGATCGCCCTGGCCGAAGATATTGGCAGTGGGGACATCACCAGCGAAGCGACCATTCCCGCTGATCGTCGCGCACGAGCAACGCTTGTGGCAAAATCGCCGGGGGTAATCTGTGGTTTGCCCGTGGCTGCATTGGTGTTCCACACTGTTGATCCCAGCACAGCATGGGAAGAGCTTGCCAGCGACGGCGACACCGTTGCTGCAGGCACACTCCTTGCCCACATTTACGGCTCGGCACGCTCGCTGCTAGCAGCAGAACGCACAGCGCTGAATTTTCTCCAACGGATGAGCGGTGTAGCGACTCTGACACGCCAGTACGTCGAGGCTGTTGCAGGGACCGGCGCTCGCATTCTCGATACGCGAAAAACAATTCCGGGGTGGCGACTGCTCGATAAGTACGCCTGCCGCATTGGCGGTGCGGACAATCACCGGCAGGGGCTCTTCGACATGGTGCTCATCAAGGACAACCACATCGCAGCAGCAGGCGGCATCGAAGCCGCGCTGGCTGCAGTTCGGCAGGTGTGGGAGGAAGGACGGATCCGCATCGAGATCGAAGTGCAATCGCTCAGTGAGCTGGAGCGTGCACTCGCCTGCGGGGGATTTCATCGCATCATGTTCGACAACTTCTCGCTCGAGGAGCTTCGCCGTGGAGTTGCGTTGGTCAACCGACGCTATGAGACCGAAGCCTCTGGTGGCGTTCGGCTCGAGACCGTCCGCGCCATCGCCGAAACGGGAGTGGACTACATCTCGGTTGGTGCATTGACGCACTCGGCACCCGCACTCGATATCGCCATGGACATTGCCATTGCACGGCGGTAACCAGCAGGTATGCCGCCGCGGCAGCCCAACGCAAACAATTTTGTTCGCAACAAAAAAAATCCTTATCTTGAACCTGGAGTGTTCCATCATCCATTGGGTGTCGCCATGAAATACGTCATAGTACTCTCCCTTGCCTGCATACTCGGGATGAGTGCCCAACCCCTCTGCCCACCAGACGATCCGGGCTGCTCGCCATGGCGAAGTGAGACGATCAATCTAACGCTTGGCCCTCCCGACTGCGTCGCACAAGTAACGTACCTCTGGCGCGTCTGCAACGGACGCTTAGAGATCGCGCACGAGGAATCCGGTATCCAACCACTTGCAGGTTGTGGTGGATGGGATCGGCTTGTGCTGTACCACCACAGCTATTCTGGGCTGCTCGATTACATCACCCAAGCCACCCTGACGCACCTTCTCGAAAACCAGACATATAGCAATTGGGGCGTGCAGTATCCTATTCCCGATTGTCAGCAAGGTTCGCTCCGCACAGCAAGCGTCTATACCGCTGCCTGTGGCATTTGGCTGTCGTGCACCTACAGCGTCAACGCGCGCGAAAGCTGCGAGCAAGGGTATCAATTCCCCGACCCCAATTTTGATCCGCAATCGAACACTGTCAAGACGTGGAAATGGCATCCCTGCGGGCAGACATGCTGCAAGCGCGAGTATGAAATCTGCACGCAGCCGAATCCACTGCAACCCTTGAGTACCGTCTATGCACTGCGCTTGGTCGGCAAGTATGCACTGCTCCCCTGCAGCCAACAGGATCAGTACGCAAAACCGTGCGAAGATGGTTGTTGAACAATTGGTGGAGTAGTCATGATTGCCCTCATTTTTCTTTGGACTCTGCTGGTTGCTCTCCCTGGAGTAGCACAGCACCGCTCAATCCCCACCAGCGTCATCAACGCTGCCTTCGGCATCACCACACCACGACCGGCCTACTTTCTCGAAGCCATGGCTGCGGATTCTTCCAGCGTGTACGTGTGGGCGATTGGCGACTATACTAACACAC
>BEHW01000110.1 GCA_002898675.1 bacterium HR20 | reverse complement strand
ATCGTTGACCTACAGCGGAACATCCGTAGCACTGCGCTCAGGTGGGTACGTGCTCGCTGCGGGGTACGCTCTCCGAAGTATCGGCTCCAAAAGCTCCTCTTGGTCAAGGCAAAGCGAACGTTCCGTCCGATGCCGCACGTCGTCGAGCGGTATGTCGGGGCGCTCGAGCCGCTCGGCATCGCCGATGATGGGGGCGGGGTAGAGCTATGGCTGCCCGAAGAGCGCTCGCACGCGGTGTATCCACCCGTCAACCGGCAGCCGCCGGCGGAGCGGACGATCGGCATTGCTCCGGGCGCTCGTCACACCACGAAACGATGGTTGCCGAGCAGCTTTGCAGCCGTTGCGCAGACACTGCAACGCCAGGGATGGCGGGTCATCGCGCTGGGAAGCAAGTCAGAGCGCGACCTGTGCGAGACGGTCGTCGCCGGTCTGGACCGCAGCAGGACGCTCAACGCGGCGGGCAGTTCGCTCGAGGAGACAGCGCGATTGCTCGATCAGTGTACGCTCGTGCTGAGCAACGATAGTGCAGCAGTGCACCTTGCTGCGGCACGGCGAGTGCCGGTCGTTGTCGTCTATGGTTCAACGGTACCAGCGCTTGGGTTTACGCCGTATCGCGTCCCGTACCGAGCAGTCGAGGTGGAGCTTTCCTGCCGGCCTTGTACGCACATCGGACGCTCGGCGTGCCCTCGAGGGCATTTTGGTTGCATGCAGTACGTGACACCAAACGATGTGCTCAGAGCAATCGCTTCGCTGGAGGCTACGACGGCCGGGTTGGGCGGAGGTCAATCTCGCTGACCATCGTGCGTTCCGGTGCCGAGAGCGCAAAAAGCACCGCTGCTGCGACATCTTCTGGCTGCGTGATGTGGTCGCCGCGTTTGTTGATCGAGGAAAAGCCTGTATCCACTGATCCAGGGCAAATTGTAATGACGCGGATATTGTGCTGTCGAACTTCGAGCATAAGGGAGCTTGCCCATCCGCGGAGTGCCCACTTTGTCGCAGCATAGCCTGTTCCGCCGGGGAAGCTGTTCTTCCCTGCAAGCGAAGCGATGTTGACAATTGCGCCATGCTGTGCTGCGATCATCTGGGGGAGCACGGCGCGAGTGAGCACCATCGGCGCACGAACGTTGAGCCGCCACATCGCGTCGAACTCTTCCGCAGTCAGTTCGATGGCGGGTTTGAAGATGCCGATGCCGGCATTGTTGACGAGCACATCAATGCGGCCGGCCCAATCGAGCGCCGACGAAACGATGCGCTCAGCTGTGCTATCATCGGTGATGTCAGCCGGAACAGCTAGGACGCGACGTTCCTCGGTATTGTGCAGTTGCTCCAGCTCGGCAAGGCGATCAGCCGATCGAGCAACCGCGAGCACACGGTATCCCTGCTCGATGAGTGCCTCTGCAATTGCGCGTCCTATTCCACGACTGGCACCGGTGACGATCGCGAGTTTAGAGGTTTCACTGCTCATAGCGGGCAACCTGTGGTGAATGATTGATGGCCGCAACAGTTCAAAACTACGCTGCGATGAGCATTCTACACTTGCGTCTGCAGCCATGGAGTGGCAATGGTGATGCGCATCTATCTTTGCGCGCACGTAGCAGTTCGACCATCGGCACAACGCAGTGAAAACGCACGCGATTTATCCTGGCTCGTTCGATCCCATCACCAACGGCCACGTTGACGTGATCGAGCGTGCTGCCGGTATGTTCGACCGTGTGACGGTCGTCATTGCTGTCAACACGCAGAAGGTGCCGCTCCTAAGCGAACACGAACGGCTGGAGCTTGCCCGTCAGTCGCTCGAGCACCTTCCGAACGTTGCTGTCGAGCTTTTCCACGGGCTAACGGTCGAGTACGCTCGCCAGCACAACGTTACCGCAATCATTCGCGGAGTGCGTGCAGTTTCGGATTTCGAGTACGAGTTCCAAATGGCGCTGATGAACCGGAAGCTCGAACCCTCAGTGACGACAATCTTCATGATGCCACACGAACGCTACACGTTCCTCAATTCCAGCATCGTGCGTGAGTTGGCGCGCTTTGGGATCGTTTCGGAGGACTTTGTACCGCCGCCGGTTGCTCGAGCGCTCCGCCAGAAATTTGCATCGCACCGCGATGGATGATCCAGCTGTCTTTTTCCGACACGCGCTTGCGCAGGCGCTCCCTGGCCCTGCGGTACAGGAGACGATGATGCCGCGGTATCCCGATGGTCGGCGGCGCTCGTTCTCGCAACCATCCGATGCACGGCAGAGTGCGGTTGCTGTCGTTCTCCGTCAGGAGCAGGATCGCCCTGCAGTGCTCCTGACGCTTCGTAGTGCGATGCTGCGGCACCATCGCGGCCAGCTCAGTTTCCCCGGCGGGAAGATTGAACGCGGCGAAACGCCTCCAGATGCAGCACTCCGCGAACTCAGCGAGGAAGTTGGTCTGCCGGCTCAATGCGTGGAGGTGCTCGGCAGGCTCTCGCCGCTTTATACGCCGCCATCGAACTCCGCGATAACGCCAGTTGTGATGTGGTGCACTGCTCCCGTTGAACTTTCGCTTGATCCTCAGGAAGTGGAGGAAGCATTCTGGGTGCGGTTGGACGACCTGCTCGGGAGCGCAGTCGAACAAGAGTGGGAGTTGCCCTACGGACGGATGATCGTTCCGCACTGGCGCATCCATCCGACAGTTCCGCTCTGGGGTGCAACCGCAATGATTCTGGCAGAGCTGCTGGAGCTTTACTCGCAGTGGCTTACTCGACAAACGACTCCAGCAGGAGAAGCTGTTGGCGATCTGCATCGAGCCGCACGCGCAGACCAACAGGGACGCTGATTTTCCCCCGAATGTGACCGTAGGGAACGTTCATGATCGCTGGAGGATTTCCTGCTTTCGCGACGTATTCGGCAAAGATTGTCTCCAGTGGTCGTTTCGGCGTCGGTGTCGCTCGCGTGGTATCTTCGGTGAACGCGCCAAATGCGAGACCTGCTGCACGCGGGAGGACGTCGGTGAGCAGAAGTTGACAGAGCATCCGATCAATGCGGTAGGGCTCTTCGCCGATGTCTTCGAGCAGGAGAACAAATGCGCTCTCCGCGAAAGATCGAAACGCAGTCCCACAGAGTGCTGCGGCAAGGGTCAACGTTCCGGCAAAGAGCACACCTTCGGCACAGCCTGGCGAGAGTTGATCGTTTCGCTTGCCATGCCAGAGGGTGCGTTCGGGAAGTGGCTCAGACAGAAGCGACCAAAAGAGGGAAATTTGTTCGGGAGCCGGATCGGCAAAGTCCACACCGACCATTGGCCCGCTGATGCTTGGAATGCCAGCGCGCACGTAGAGTGCCCACTGCAGAGCAGTGATGTCTGAAAATCCCACGAAGATTTTGGGATTGCGGGCGATAGTGTCCCAATCGAGTAGCTCGAGCAGTCGCATTGTCCCGTAGCCACCGCGCGCACAGAAGATTGCCTCGATCGTTGGATCGGCAAAAAAGCGGTTGAGTTCATCGGCACGCGCAGCGTCGGACCCGGCTAAGTATCCATCAGCGGCCTGCAAACTTTCACCGAGTACGAGCCGGTACCCGCATGATTCCAGGTAGGTAAGCCCGCGGGCGAGCTTTTCGCGATCTCGGATCGGTGAGGCAGGGGCAGTAACGGCGATGGTTCCACCGGGACGGAGGCGGGAGGGTTTTCTGCATGGTTTGGAGTGGGCGTTCGGCATTGGCACGCAGTTGGCATTGTTGTTGCGGAAACTCAAGGCAGAGATGTTCAACAATTGCGTCCATCAAGGAGGACGCCAGTCATGGACGATCGCACGATGCATCAATTGAACGTGGTGTGGGAAGGGCCGCTCTACCTCGCAAGCTCGCTAGCAACGATCAACCGAGAGCACGGGTGGAATCTTCTCCGTTCGGGGGTGATCCGTCTGGTGATGATCCCATCGTCGGCTTCCGAAGTTGGGCAGATGCTCTCTCCCAAACTCGAACCGCTCAGGCAGGCAGATGTCCGCATAGCGGAACCAGAGCTGGTTCCAGCGCCGGTTGTATGGGTGCGCCACCAATGGCCGCCAGCGGGAGAACGCCCACGTGGCGCGACGTGGATCATCATGCAACCGTGGGAGATGAGTTTGTTGCCCCAGGAGTTCGTTGACATCTTCAACAGCGCCGATGAGGTCTGGACACCTTCGACGTTCTGCCGCCGAGTGTTCATTGACTCTGGTGTGCACGCCGAGAAGGTTCAGGTCATCCCCAATGGCGTTGATCCGAGCATATTCACCCCAGCAGGGGAGATTCCTGAACTTCCGACAACGAAGCAGTTCAAGTTCCTCTACGTCGGTGGCACGACGTACCGTAAAGGGTTCGATCTTTTGCTCGAAGCATACGTTCGTGCATTTACCGCCGCAGACGATGTGTGCTTAGTTGTCAAGGACTGCGGTACGCGGACGTACTACCGCGGGCAAACAGCCGAAGAACTCATTGCCAAAGTTCGTGCAACGCCGAATGCACCGGAGATTCTCTACACCGATGCTGACTTGAGCGACGAGCAGATGGCGCAACTCTACCGTGCGTGTGATGTGTTCGTTGCACCCTACCGCGGAGAAGGGTTTTGCATGCCGGCGCTCGAGGCGATGGCGTGTGGATTGCCAGTGGTCGTCACTGAAGGAGGTGGCACCGACGACTTCGCTGATGAAACCGTTGGTTGGCTCCTGCCGGCTGAACGGCGATCGCTTGGTTCAGTCGTTGATGGGCGCCAATTCCCTGGCGAGGTCTCCCTACTTGAGCCGGATGTCGGAGTCCTTGTCGAAACGCTCCAGTACTGCGTTGCGCAACCGCAGGAATGCCGCCAAAAAGGAATTGCTGCCTCGCTTCGCGCCCGCACGGAGTGGACGTGGAATCGTTCGACGCTCAAGGTGCTCGAGCGACTCGACCAGCGGTTTGGGACGACTACTGCTGAACAGGCACAACACGTGCTCAGCGACCAGGACGATACGATGGTGCTCTTTGCGCGTGCTGAGCATGCGCATGCACACGGCGCCATTGATGACGCCATCGAGTATTACCACCGCTGCTTCGAGCGGAAGGATTTACCCGCCAGATTCATGGTGCTTGCGCTCGGGCGGATGGCAGCGTTCTGTTTGCTGGAGGAAGAATATGACCTGTGCCGTCGCTACATAGACAAAGCTGAGGAGTTTTCTCCGGGTCATCCTGACATCCGATATATCCGCTCGGTGTACTTCGCAGCGCGGGAGCAGTGGCATGAGGCGTTGAACGAGCTTACCGCGATCATGAGTGACTGGCATCGAGCTACACTGGAAAGCTTTACGGTCACCCTCGATCGCCTACTCTGCGACAGTGCGCGAGCATTGCTCAATCTGGGATTCCCAGACGACGCTCGCCAGCTTTATGAGAAGGCACTCGAGCTGAACCCGAACAATCCTGACGCTTGCTACGGAGCAGCACTGTGCTTCAAGGGAATTGGGAACGTCGTCAAAGCGCAAACGATGCTCGAATGGGCGATTCGACTGCGCCCAGAGTACGCGGGCACGCTCCAGCTCGACAGTAGTGTGTAGTCCGTTCTCATGGTAACACACACCGGTGGCGCTTGTGTGTTTGCACAAGCGCCGCATTGTTTTTAGAGGCTCCGCCCTTGTGATTCCTGCCGTGCCTTTTCGATAGTGCCAAGTTTTGCTGTCACTGCAGACGCAAGGTCAATATTGCACGCATTGGCGTAGTTGACCAGTGCGATGAGGACGTCGGCAGCCTCGTCGGCAAGCTTGTCAACAGGGATCTCGATCCCTTTCCAGCGCTTTTTTTCGAGATTGGCTAATTCACCTGCCTCACCACAGAGTTCGAGACAGAAAAATTCTGGCACACGCTCGGGGAAATTTTCCGCCTGATATGCCGCAAAGCGCGATTGCAGGCGCGGAAGAAGCTCTCGGCATGCTACGAGCAAGGCATCGAACGACAGAGTGCCGGTTACCATACTGCCACCTCCCAAAAGTAGGATAACTACCTGTGATGAGCGAAGATAGTACTTCGCAACGGAAATTACGGGAAAGTACGTATTGGCGCGTGCCCGCCAGCAAACGATTTTTGACACCAACCGGTGGAAGGTACATTCTGCGGCGAAGGATCATGTCAGACAATGTCTGCAAATCCAAGTAGGCCTTCCATCACAAGCACGCGTCCGTGTATCTCCCACTGTAGCACTGATGACGGAATACCTGCGATGAAAACCTTGCGCCGTAGTATTGGAG
>BEHW01000109.1 GCA_002898675.1 bacterium HR20 | reverse complement strand
CTCTGTAATCGCACCGTGCAGTGGATTGTGCGCCACGATCGGCGGGGGATTTTCTCCTTTGCCTCACTCCAATCATCAGTAGCGCGCCAGTTGCTACCAGCTCCTACTGGCGAAACGGTTGTTCTCCGTCTCGGTCAGGCAATCTATACCCGCTCGGCTGCAGTTGTGCGAATCTGCTGGTTACTCGGTGGCTGGTGGCGCGTGGTTGGACTGCTGGTGTTTCTTGTTCCTGCCCCGCTTCGGGACGCAGTCTATCGGCTCATAGCACGGTACCGAACCCGTTGGTTCGGTCGGCAAGCGTGCATCATTCCCGCGCCAGAGGAGCGCTGGCGCTTTCTCGAATAAGTCAAGTACTTTTGCACCATCGTTTACCAATTCGTGTGCTGTGCTGCTGGTGACGGACTCTGCTGCATACTACCACCTTGTTCGCACCGATGTTGTCTGCCACGTGCCACCGGGGACACGTCGGCTGCTCGATATTTGGTGCGGCGCTGGGCTAACCGCGCAGTATGCAAAGGCTGAACACGGAGTCGAGGAAACTGTTGGTATCGAGTACGTGCCAGCGATAGCGCAGCAAGCAGCCGAACGGCTTGATCGCGTCTTCTGCGGCGACGTGGAAACGATGGAACTCGACTTCCCTGCTGGGTACTTCGATTGCATCCTCTGCGCGGATGTCCTCGAGCATCTGCGCGATCCATGGGCGCTGCTGCGCAGGATTCGACCACTCCTCTCGCCCAGGGGCGTGCTTGTAGCGAGCATTCCAAATCTTCGCCATGCGCGCGTTCTTGCGAAGATTCTCCTCGACCGCTTTGAGTATGAGCCAAGCGGCATCCTCGACCGAACACACCTGCGATTTTTCACGCGCCACACGATCGAGCAGATGTTTACTTCGACAGGGTACACAGTCCATTTTGCTGGAGCAAATCGGAGCAGGGGATGGAAGTTTTTCTTGCTCAACGTAGCAACGCTCGGATTGGCTCGCCCGTTTTCGATTGTGCAGTACATCGTAGTGGCGCGACCAAAGCCGTCGTAAGGCTCGAGACAAACGAAGCCTCAGCAAAACAAGGAACGTGTACCCCTGAAGACCTCGCCTTTGCCAGGATGCCCGTAGTTTTGTGCGGCATTCGAAGACCGATGGAATTTTTTTCTTTGCCGAGCGTTTTAGCATTGAGCGATGTTCCACTTCAATTGCCTAGTGCCGATGCATGCAACGTTTGTTCGTCGCTGGCTGGGCGGATTTGCCGTTCTTGTCTCGCTGATGGTGCTCGTCGGCGGGTTTGTGCGTCTGACGCGCTCGGGGCTTTCGATTGTGGAGTGGAATCCAATTAGCGGGGCGATTCCTCCGCTGACCGAGCGCGCCTGGGAGGAAGAATTCGCCAAATACCAGCAGACGCCCGAATATCAGAAAATCAACCGTGGTATGACACTCGAAGAGTACCGGTACATTTTCTGGATCGAGTGGATTCACCGTCAGCTCGCACGTGCGGTAGGGTTGTACTTTGCTGTTCCGTTTCTGTGGTTTTGGTTGCGTGGCCAACTGCCCCGGGAGCATCGCGGTAAATTGTTTGCGATTGGTTTGCTCTTTGTCGGGCAAGCGGTCATGGGGTGGCTGATGGTAGCAAGTGGATTAGTCGATCAGCCTGCGGTGAGCCATTTTCGGCTTACTGCGCATTTGCTCTTGGCACTGTCGCTGATCGCGCTTACCGTCTGGACGGTGCGCTCGCTCCGTGCTCCGCTGAACGAACGGCTCTATTGGAATCGCGCGACAGCGGCAACGACGATTACGCTGGGCATCCTCACTGTACAGATCATCTACGGCGGTATGACGGCAGGACTCAAAGCAGGCTACCTTTCCGATAGCTGGCCGTTGATGTTCGGCGTGCTCGTACCGTCAGGGCTGTTTACGTTTGTGCAGCCAGCGTGGCTAAACCTTTTGGAAGCACCGGTGACGGTGATGTTCGTTCATCGGTGGCTACCGTTTCTGGCTCTGCTGCTCCTTCCGCTCCTGTGGCGAGCAGTGCGGCAAGTATGCGGCTATACTCCAGCAACCACACGACTGCTTTGGGGCCTGGCAGCGATGCTCGGAGTGCAGATTCTACTGGGCATTTTGGTGGTGCTCACGCACGTTTCACTGCCATTAGCGTTAGTGCACCAAGGTGGCGCTATCGTGCTTGTGGTGCTCCTGGTGCGCCTTCTCCACACCGCCGCAACCATTCCTGGTGGGCACGCTGTGCCTGCGTGGAATACAGTATCACCGCCGATGCGAGAACAAGCAGCATAGCCACATGGCAAAACGACGAGCGCTCATTTTTCTTCACAAACAGCCATACCCGCCGAGCGACAGTACAAAGTTCCGCGTGTACCATTCGGTCATCGAGCAGCTGGCAGAGTATCAGCGTGATGTGTTTATCGTAACCTGGGAGAAAGCCAATCCTGCGGCGAGCGCACAGCTACGGTCGAACGGGCAATTCGAGTGCTACTCGCTTCCATTGTGGCAAGTGTGCCTGAACATTCTCAAACGAGCATTCAGCCTGCGTCCATGGCAAGTGGAGATGCTCTACGATCCCGCCATCGAGCAACGATTTCGTGCCCTTGCGGAAGAAGCAGATGTGATCTACGTCCACACCCTGCGTCTTGGACGTTATCTGGAGAAGCTTCCGCTCTCGTTGCGGCGGAAAGTCATCCTCGATCTGAACGATTCAATTGCGCGGCACTACGTGCGGGGGTGGTGTTCCTACCCTCTCGCACTGCGACTGCCGGTTCTGCTCGAAGGAATCAAGTTCCGGCGCTACGAGCGTGCGATGGTCAAACGCTTCGAGCATGTCACCATCGTGGGAGAGGACGACTGCGCGTATGTGGCAGCTAGGGAAGAGCACAAGCGGCGACCTGTGGTGATTAACACTGCTGTCCCATCGCGCCAAAGCTACCCAGCACAACTCGACGCAGATGGCGAACTCAATCTCTACTTTCTCGGCAACTTTCACTACTTCCCCAACCGCGAAGGGATCGAGTGGTTTCTCGGCAAAATTTGGCCTCAGCTCACGGCGCAGATTCCTCGCCTTCGATTCTACCTCATCGGGGATGCACCTGCATCGTTGCGCCGACGCTTCCGCGCGCTCGAGGGCATCGAGTGGACAGGATTTCTCCCCGAAGAGGAGCTCGAAGCATTACTCGGACGAATGCACATTTTCATCAGCCCTGTCCGCATTGGTGCGGGCATTCAGGGGAAAATCATCGAGGCACTCTTTGCCGGTAAACCAGTCATTGCAGCCGAGGAAGCCACACTGTGGGTACGGCACTTCCCGATGCTCGAGCGGCTTATTTCCCGGGCCAGTGATGTCTCCTCGTGGAAAGGCGCCCTCGAGCAAATTCTTGCGCATTATGACGAACTGTGCGCCGAACTTCGTAGCGAACAGGTGCGCTCGTTCCTGGAGCGTTCGTTTAGCATCCAGAGCGTCGGCGCGCACTATCGCCGGCTCGCTGATGCGATCATCGGTCGCATGCCACCGGCTCCCCACACGACCAGTACAAGCGCTCGGTAGCGCAGCGCGTTGTAAATTTGCCGAAGCACCTATGTTGAACCTCCCTCCAGTAGATTCCCATGAGCATGAACGGAAAATCCCAGCTCCACGGTGGTACAGCGATTCGCCATTGGTGGCCTGAGCGCTTGGATTTATCCATCCTCCGCCAACACTCCGAGCGAAGCAATCCTCTCGGTGGCAACTTCGACTATCGGAAGGCATTTGCAGAGCTTGATTACTTTGCCCTCAAGCGGGATCTGGCGGAGCTGATGACCAGCTCGCAAGACTGGTGGCCTGCCGACTGGGGACACTATGGTGGCTTGATTATCCGCATGGCATGGCACAGCGCTGGTACCTACCGCATTTTCGATGGGCGCGGCGGTGCTTCGACCGGCGCCCAGCGGTTCGCACCGCTCAATAGCTGGCCAGACAACGCAAATCTCGACAAAGCCCGGCGGCTCCTCTGGCCGATCAAGAAAAAGTACGGCAACCGCATTTCGTGGGCCGATCTGTTTATCCTGGCGGGAAACGTCGCACTCGAAACGATGGGCTTCAAACCGCTCGGCTTCGGTGGCGGACGTGAAGATATCTGGGAACCAGATGGTGCAATCTACTGGGGACCGGAAAAGAACTGGCTCGGCGATGAGCGCTTTACCAACGGGGAACTACAAAAGCCACTGGCTGCAACCCAGATGGGCCTGATCTACGTCAACCCCGAGGGTCCGGGCGGCAACCCAGACCCACGCGCAGCTGCCGAGCACATCCGCATCACATTTGCGCGCATGGCGATGAACGACGAAGAAACCGTTGCGCTTACCGCAGGCGGCCATACGTTCGGGAAAACACACGGCCGCGTGCCGCCAGAATTCATTGGTCCCGATCCAGAAGCTGCACCACTCGAGCAGATGGGGCTTGGTTGGAAGAGTCGCTACGGCACAGGCAAAGGCAACGACATCACCACGAGCGGTATTGAAGGCGCATGGACGCCGACTCCTACCAAGTGGGATAACACCTACTTGGAGATTCTCTTCAGCTACGAGTGGGAGCTGGTCAAAAGTCCCGCGGGTGCTTGGCAATGGCTTGCCATCGATCCCAAGCCAGAGCACATGGTGCCCGATCCATTTGAGCCAGGCGTCTTCCACCGCCCGATGATGACCACTGCCGACCTGGCACTCCGATACGATCCCATCTACGAGAAGATTGCACGGCGCTACTATGAAGATCCGGACCTCTTCGCCGATGCATTCGCCAAGGCGTGGTTCAAGCTCACTCACCGCGACATGGGGCCGAAGTGGCGCTACCTGGGACCCGAAGTTCCCGAAGAGGATTTCATCTGGCAAGATCCAATTCCACCAGTGGACCATCCGCTCATCGAGGCAGAAGACATCGCAACGCTGAAACAGCGGCTGCTCAATTCTGGGCTAAGCATTCGAGATTTGGTGTACACTGCCTGGTCGGCTGCTTCCACCTTCCGCAACTCGGATAAACGTGGAGGCGCCAATGGCGCACGGATTCGCCTTGCTCCACAGAAAGACTGGGAGGTCAACGAGCCGGCAAATCTTGCCTATGTGCTGGGGGTGTTAGAAAAGATTCAGCAGGAATTCAATGCTACGGCAAGTGGTGGAAAAAAAGTCTCGTTGGCTGATCTGATCGTGCTCGGTGGCGTGGCTGCGATTGAAGCGGCAGCGCGTGCTGCTGGGTTCGATGTGGAAGTGCCCTTCCACCCAGGCCGTACTGACGCAACGCAAGACCAAACTGACGTTGAATCCTTTGCAGTACTTGAGCCAGAAGCCGACGGCTTCCGCAACTACGTTCGTTCCGACTGCAGCCGTCGTCCGGAGGAGGTGCTCGTGGACAAAGCCAACCTGCTGACGCTGACGCCAGCGGAGATGACAGTGCTCGTCGGCGGAATGCGCGCGCTCGGAGCAAACTTCGGTGGAACGCGCCACGGCGTGTTCACAGAGCGGCCTGGAGTGCTGAGTACGGACTTTTTCGTCAACGTGTTGGACATGGGAATCGAGTGGACTCCCACAAGTGAGGATCGCCAACTTTTCGAAGGGCGCGATCGCAAGAGCGGCGAGCTTCGCTGGACGGCAACACGGGTGGACTTGATTTTCGGTGCGCATTCAGAATTGCGGGCGATCGCTGAAGTCTATGCGCAGGACGACAATCGCGAAAAGTTTGTGCGCGATTTCGTCGCAGCATGGGACAAGGTGATGACGCTCGACCTGCCCGATTAGGTTGTGTTGTGGCGTTGCGGATTGGACACAAAGTAATTTTGCCGACAACAGATGAACGCACACTAAAGGTCATGCGTGCGTATGGCTACGCATCACAAAATCATCATTGGCGACTCACGGAAGATGGTAGAGCTTCCCGATGAGTCCGTTCATCTTATCGTGACTTCCCCACCCTACTGGCAGCTCAAGGACTATGGGAGCGAGAACCAGTTGGGTTTCCACGATACCTACGAAAGTTACGTCAACAATCTCAATCTGGTCTGGAGCGAGTGTTTCCGTGTGCTACACAAGGGATGCCGGCTCTGCATCAACATTGGCGATCAATTCGCACGCTCCGTTTACTATGGCCGATATAAGGTCATTCCGATCAGAACGGAAATTATCAAGTTCTGTGAAGCGCTTGGAATGGACTATATGGGCGCTATCATTTGGCAGAAGGTGACGACGACGAACACGACAG
>BEHW01000108.1 GCA_002898675.1 bacterium HR20 | reverse complement strand
GACGTAGTAAAAATTCTGCTCGAACGTGTAGCTCGAACGCGATTGGCCATCGAGCACCACCAAGCCACGAACTAACTCAGCTCGGTGTCCTTCCCGTTCGATAAACGGTTGCCAATAGCGCAGCGTCGTTCGGTCGAGAGCGACGTTCATGCCTTCCTTCGGTACGACCACCATGCCAGTGTACACACAGGTCTTCTGTCGTGGAATGCGTTGTGGTTTCCGAAAGATGCTATCGCCTACCACCCACAACGTATCGCCGGGCAGCCCAACGATGCGTTTGACGAAAAACTCTGGCTCAGTGGGGAACTGCGCATGGTAGGCAAAGCGGAAGACGATAATGTCACCGCGCCGAGGTGCACGCCACAGTAGGCGAGGCCGACGCTCGAGCACGACATCGGTGAGCGGAATTGTCGGCGGAGGCGCAAGCCAAAAACACAATTTGCTTACGAGCACAACATCACCAGCCAGAAGCGTCGGTTCCATCGAACGACTTGGTATCACGAAGACGCCCAGTGCGATTGAACGCAGGATGACTGCGCCAAGTACCACAGCCACCAACGTCGGGAAAAGTCGCACCTGCTTCGACGAAGCAGGTGGTGATGGCGCTGACGTCTGCTCATGTCTGACCTGCTCAGCGGACGATCGTTCCAAGGCGCGACCATCGGATTCGTGTAAGCCGTTTGAGAAGTGGCAGTGGATTCCCATTGAGGTCGGTTTTCTCCCATGACCAATACACGAACAGTGGCGTACCGACGACGTTCTCCTTCGGGATAAAACCCCAGTAGCGGCTGTCGAGCGAATTGTTGCGGTTATCGCCCATGCCGAAGACGTAATCGCGCTCAACCGTGTACGTGGTGGTTGGCTTTCCGTCAATGTACACCTCGCCCAAGCGGAAGTCCACATCGTGCCCTTCGCGTCGGATGAAGATTTCCCACTCGATGAAGTTGTCTGCATCGAGGTGGATGATGTCCCCTTTCTTCGGGATGCGCAGTGGTCCATAGTTGCTCCGCGTCCAGCCTTTGCCGGGCGGGAAAATGCGCGAGGGATCATCTGGTGTGGGCAAAAACTTTGCATGCTTGGGGAATGGCATAAACTGCCCGTTGACGAACACGCTATCGTTGCGGATGAGCAAGGTATCGCCGGCAACGGCGATGCATCGCTTCAGGTAGTACATGAACTCTTTCGGTTTCACCTCGTCCCGATCGCCAGGGTAGATAAAGACAATCACATCCCCCCGCTGTGGGTCGCGCAGTGGTGGGAGCTTGTAGTATGGCAGCGGAATGTTGAACAGCGGAATAATCTGCGGCGTCGAGGGACCGAAGATGAACTTGTTGACGAAGAGGTTCTCCCCCGCCATCACAGTGTTTTCCATCGAGCCTGTCGGCACTTCGAACGCAGCCACCGCCAGCCCGTTGAGGATCACGACGACGATGAATGCGCCTGCAAGCGAACGCACCCACGCGACGACCTTTTGCGGGAATGTCATTTGCCGGTAGCGGCGTTTACGTTCTGCTTTTCTCTCTTTCCGCCATTGGTAGAAGCGGACAACCTGCTGCCAGAGTTTTTTGAACATTGACCAACGCTCCAATTATGATTCATCGCCCAAACGAAGCACCGCCAAGAACGCCTCCTGGGGCACTTCGACACGTCCAATTTGCTTCATTCGCTTTTTGCCTTCTTTTTGCTTTTCGAGGAGTTTGCGCTTGCGGGTAACGTCGCCGCCATAACATTTGGCGAGCACGTTCTTGCGGAGCGGCGCAATGCTATCGCGCGCGATGATCTTCGATCCGATCGCCGCTTGGATGACAACCTCGAACAGATGTCGCGGGATAAGCTTCTTGAGCTTCGAGCAGAGCCGGCGCCCCCACTCGTACGCCTTCTGGCGATGGACAATTGTCGAGAGTGCATCCACTGGATCGCCGTTGAGCAGGATGTCGAGCTTGACAAGGTCGCCGGGCTTGTAGTCGCTGTACTCGTAGTCGAGCGAGGCATAACCGCGCGAGATGCTCTTGAGTTTGTCGTAGAAGTCGAAGACGACCTCGGCAAGCGGAAGCTCGACGCTCAAATCCACGCGCGTTTGCGTAAGGTAGTGCTGCCCAAGGACCGTCCCGCGCCGCTCGATGCAGAGCTGCATAATTGGCCCAAGGTACTCGGTTGGAGTAATGATTTGCGCACGGATGTATGGCTCGAGGATTTCTGCAATCTTGACCGGCTCGGGCATTTGCGCTGGATTTTCCACCCATTGCTCTGTGCCATCGGTGCGCCGCACCAAGTAGCGGACGTTTGGGACCGTGGTGACGATTGTCTGCCCGAACTCGCGCTCGAGCCGTTCCTGGACGATTTCCATGTGGAGCAAACCGAGAAATCCGCAGCGGAAGCCAAAACCGAGTGCAGCGGAGGTTTCCGGTTCGTAGTGAATTGCAGCGTCGTTGAGCGCAAGTTTTTCCAGCGCGTCGCGGAGATCCTCGAAATCGTCGCTATCAGCAGGGTAAATGCCGCTGAACACCATGGGCTTGACCTCCCGGAAACCAGCAATTGGCTCCGAGCACGGACGCTGCGCGTGGGTGACGGTGTCGCCGACTTTCGTATCCCGCACGCGGCGGATCGAAGCGGTGAAGTATCCGACGTTGCCTGCGCTGAGCTCTCCTGTCCGGTGCTGCTCCATGTAGAGAACGCCAACTTCATCAACTTGGTAGACTTGCCCTGTTGCCATGAACAGCACGGAATCTTTCTCCCGCAGCGTGCCATCGAAAATGCGGACGTTGACCACCACGCCGCGGTATGGGTCATAGAGCGAGTCGTAGATCAACGCTCGTAGCGGTGCGTCGGGATCTCCCTTCGGCGGCGGAATGCGCGCCACAACTGCTTCGAGAATATCATCAACACCAATTCCCGCCTTTGCCGAGGCAAGGATGATTTCCTCGCGCTTGCACCCGATGAGGTCAATGACCTGAGCAATCACACTTTCGAGCATCGTCTCCGCTGCAGGCAAGTCAATCTTGTTGATGACGGGGATGATCTCCAGCCCTGCATCAACAGCTAAGTACAGGTTCGAAATCGTCTGCGCTTCGACGCCCTGGGTTGCGTCAACGACCAGAAGTGCCCCTTCACACGCAGCCAGTGAACGGGAGACTTCGTAGGAGAAGTCAACATGTCCGGGCGTGTCAATTAGGTTGAGCGTGTAGGTTCGCCCATTGCGTGCGGTGTACTCCATCTGCACCGCGTGGAGCTTGATTGTGATGCCACGCTCTTGTTCGAGTGGGTTATCGTCGAGAATCTGGTCGGTAACCATCTGGCGCGCAGTGACACGGCCGGTCCGCTCCAGCAGACGATCGGCGAGGGTAGATTTACCGTGATCAATATGCGCGATGATGCAGAAGTTGCGAATGTGATCCATCAATGCTCGAAAAAAAGCGCGATAGCAATTCTGTAAGGCAGCAAAATTACTCTGGCAGAAGACGGCGTTGGGCAACTGCTCGTATTTTTGCGCTCGGTTAGCAGTGAAATCTCCTTTGAGAGGCGCATCCTATGAATAAGCTCCAGAAAGTCGAGCAGATGGTCATCGAGCAAGCGCTCGCGTTGCGCGGCGATACGACGATCCCGGAGTTCGGGCCGGGCGATACGGTCACTGTTTCGTTGCGTGTGATCGAAGGTGATAAAGAACGCACGCAGAACTTTACCGGTGTAGTCATTGCGCGTCGCGGCTCCGGACCGAACCAGACCTTCCGCGTGCGGAAAATTTCCAACGGCGTTGGCGTCGAGCGTGTTTTTCCGCTCTACTCGCCATTCATCCAGAGTATCACTGTTGAGCGACGCGGGCACGTCCGGCGCGCTAAACTTTTCTACCTCCGTGGCATGTCCGAGCGGAAAATTCGTCGGAAGCTCCACCAGGATTGATACCACGCGACGAATTCTTCGAGCGCTGGAAGGAGAAATTCTTTCCAGCGCTTTTCCTTTTGGACTGTAGAGGTATTTTTGCGCAGAACAACTGGAGACATTCCCATGCCCGACGCGAAAAATGGTGGTACCCCCGCTGCAGGAGTAACGCCTCCACCCGAAAAGCTCAAGCTCGCCATGCAAGCCATCGAGCAAATCGAACGGCAGCACGGCAAGGGTGCGATTCTGCGCTTTACCGATGCCACGCCACTGCAGGTCGAAGCAATTTCGACCGGTTGCTTGTCGCTCGATGCAGCAGTCGGTGTCGGTGGTTTTCCTCGCGGGCGTATCATCGAAATTTTCGGCCCAGAATCATCCGGAAAAACGACGGTGTGCCTGCAAGTGATCGCTGAAGCACAAAAGCGCGGTGGAATTGCAGCCATCGTGGACACTGAGCACGCACTCGACATCAACTACGCGCAACGCTTAGGTGTCAATCTCGACACGCTCCTTGTATCCCAACCTGAGTTCGGCGAGCAGGCGCTCGAAATCGTCGAAACGCTCGTGCGAAGCGGCGCGGTAGATGTCGTCGTCATTGACTCGGTGGCTGCGCTAACGCCGCGTGTCGAAATCGAAGGGGAAATGGGTGAAGCGCAGATGGGCTCCCAAGCTCGGCTCATGAGCCAGGCAATGCGAAAGCTGCAAGCTGCCATTGGACGTTCGAATACCGTCGTCATCTTCACCAACCAGCTCCGCCAAAAGATCGGTGTTGTCTACGGCAACCCCGAAACCACCACTGGCGGAAACGCCCTCAAGTACTACGCATCTGTCCGCATTGACGTCCGCCGCAAAGACGTCATCAAGGAAGGCAACGAAATCATCGGCAACCGCGTCCGTGCTAAAATTGTCAAGAACAAAGTCGCCCCACCTTTCCGCGAGTGCGAGTTCGACATCCTCTACAACGAAGGGATCTCCAAGATCAGCGACATGATTGACGTCGCACTCGAACACGGGATCATCACGCGCAGCGGTTCGTGGCTTACCTACAAGAGCGAACGCGTTCAAGGGCGCGATGCACTCCGCAAATTGCTGCAAGAAAGTCCCGATCTCCTGGCAGAGCTGGAGCGAGAGGTCCGTACCAAACTCGGGCTCCCCGTCGAACAGCCCGCCACGTAGCGCTATGCCTGACGCGCACGTTCTGCGGTGGTGGCTTGCTCCTCGCGCAGGAACGATCGTCCTCGAACTGAAAACACGCGACGGCCAGCAACGCACCTTCCAGCTCGATGCAGCTACCGCAGAGCAGCTCCATATCGCCACTGGTCAGGACATCAATGCCGAGACGTACGCCATAATCGAGCGAACCGACCGCGCACTGCAATTCATCGCACGTCTGGAACGATTTTTAGCCTATCGCCTACGTTCGAGCGCCGAAGTTGCGAAACGATTACACACCCTCGGTGCTGGCGATGACGATATTCGCACTGTGCTCGAACTACTCCGTCGGCACGGCAGACTCGACGATGAGCGCTTCGCTCGGGCATTCGTCCGCGATACTGCCCGGCTCCGCATGCTCTCCGCACGCGCAATAAGCAACCAGCTCCGTGCACGTGGTATTCCAGAACACATCGTGCAGGAAGTATTGGCAATGGAATATCCATCATCGGACGAAGAGCAGCGCGCTCGCGAGGCTGCGCTGCGTGCGTTGCGTCGAAATGCCAGCCGTCCGCCTGAGCAGCAACAGCGCCGCATCCGCGACGCGTTGCTCCGCCGCGGATTCTCTCATGATGTCGTTCGGCGGGTCCTTGCATCGCTTTTCGATTCATCATCGAGCAATCGATAGCACGTGGAATTGGCAACTCTACTCGGTATCGTTTCGATCGCGACGTACTGGGTGCGCACCGCTCTCATGGTCGCTGGTGCATGGCTGGAGCGGCGTCGCCAATCCACCCAACCGACCGAGGATCGTTTGCCACCTGTGAGCATCGTTGTCCCCGCTCGCAACGAAGAGCATCGCATTGCCCGGTGTCTGGAATCGCTGGCATCACTCGATTATCCTCCCGACCGCTTGGAGATCATCGTCGTTGATGACCGCTCCACCGATCGTACAGCAGCCGTTGTCGCAAGCTATGCTGAACACATCCCCAAGCTTCGAGTTTTATCGCTTACTGAACCGCGAAGCGGGAACCTCCGTGGAAAGGCTGGCGCGCTCGACTACGGCATTCTCCATGCCAGCGGAGAGATCATTCTGCTGACCGATGCAGATTGCGCCGTTGATCCTCGCTGGGTACATGCCCACGTTGCTGCATATCGCAGTAGCGATGTTGCAATGGTCTGCGCGTACACACTCGTTGCTGGAACCAATCCCTTTGCTCGATTTCAAGCGGTCGAATGGAACACGACGAACACAATGGCCAGTGCGGGCGTGTACTACCGACAGTTCCTCGGCTGCTTCGGCAACAACATGTCCATTCGACGCGAAGTCTATCGCATGCTCGGCGGCTACCGAGCAATTCCTTTTTCGGTCACCGAAGATTTAGCGCTCCTCCAAGCGGTTGGACGCGCTGGGCTGGGAATCGCCTACGTGTGTTCGAAAGAGTCGTGTGTGGAAACAGAAGCATGCACGACACTTGCAGAATACATCCAGCAGCATCAGCGGTGGGTCCACGGCGCAAAAGCACTCGGCTG
>BEHW01000107.1 GCA_002898675.1 bacterium HR20 | reverse complement strand
CGACCTCTTCGGCGACGATGCTGACGCGGTTGTGCTTGACCTCGACAAAACCGCTCATGACAGCGAAGAGATGCTCATTGCCATCTGCATCGAGAATCCGCAGCGGCCCAAGCTCGAGCGTCGAGATGATCGGCGCGTGATTGACCAGCACCTGGAAGGGAGCAAGCCCCCCCGGCAGCGTCACTGCTTGCGCAGAGCCGCTGTAGAGCGTGCCTTCCGGAGTAACGATTTCAACGTGCAAGTGTGTTGCGCTCATTGAAGCAGCATCCCGTTAGAGTGCGCCTGCTTTCTTGGCGGCATCAATGACTTCGTCAATGGTGCCTTTGTACGAGAAGAACTGTTCGGGAACCTCGTCGAGCTCGCCATCGAGAATTGCCTTGAAACCAGCGATGGTGTCCTCGATCTTGACGTAGCGTCCCGGAAAGCCTGTAAACTGCTCGGCAACGTGGAATGGTTGTGAGAAGAACTTTTGAATTTTGCGTGCACGATAAACGGTGAGCTTGTCTTCTTCGGAGAGCTCGTCCATGCCGAGGATGTTGATGATGTCTTGCAGGTCCTTGTAGGCTTGGAGTGTACTCTTGACACGCATTGCTGTTTCGTAATGCTCGCGTCCGACAACGTTCGGATCGAGAATCCGCGACGTTGATTCGAGCGGGTCTACTGCGGGGTAAATTCCCAGCTCTGCAATTTGACGTGAAAGAACAGTTGTAGCGTCCAGGTGGGTGAACGTATTGGCAGGCGCTGGGTCGGTGAGGTCGTCTGCTGGTACGTACACTGCTTGGACGGATGTAATCGAACCGCGATCGGTCGAGGCGATGCGCTCTTGGAGCGCGCCGAGTTCTGTTGCCAGCGTCGGCTGGTACCCAACTGCCGAGGGCATGCGTCCCAGCAGAGCGGATACTTCCGATCCGGCCTGGACGAAGCGGAAGATGTTGTCAATGAACAGCAGCACGTCGCGCCCTTCTTCGTCGCGGAAGTATTCTGCGATCGAGAGCGCTGTAAGAGCTACGCGTGCTCGGGCACCGGGCGGTTCGTTCATTTGCCCGAAGACCATGGCGGTTTTGTCAATGACTCCCGACTCGGTCATTTCGAGGTAGAGGTCGTTGCCTTCGCGCGTGCGTTCGCCGACGCCACCGAAGACCGAATAGCCGCCATGTTGCTTGGCGATGTTGTGAATCAGCTCTTGAATGATCACCGTCTTTCCGACGCCTGCACCGCCAAAGAGACCAGTCTTTCCACCTTTCGTGTATGGCTCGATGAGGTCAATGACTTTGATGCCCGTTTCGAACATTTCCTTCTTGGTCGAAAGCGAAGAAAACTTCGGTGCAGGGCGGTGGATGCTGTAGCGTTTACGCGCAGGGATTGGTCCCTTTTCGTCAATCGGGTCACCGGTGACGTTGAGCAATCGCCCCAGCACTTCGGGACCGACAGGGACGGTAATTGGCTCGCCGGTATCATAGACTTTCATGCCGCGTACGAGTCCGTCAGTCGAATCCATCGCGATTGTACGGACCCGATCTTCGCCTAAGTGCTGCTGCACTTCGCAAATGAGAACTTCCTGAGCACCACCTCCATCGAGTGCGGTACGTGGAATCTTGAGTGCATTGAGCACCGGTGGCAAGTGCCCATCGGGAAACTCGACATCAACCACCGGACCGATTACTTGGACAACGATACCTTCACTCATGGAAACGTTACCTGTGGTGTGCAGTGGTAATGATAACTGCTTCTGCTCGCCATCAAGGAGCAGAGCATGCGCATTTGTGCGCACAAAAATACGGTGCATCTCCTCCTTGCACGAAATGGTCGGATCTTGCGTACGTGCTGTTTTGTCTCCGCAGGGAAGGGGAACTTGAGCTCACCTCATTGTGGAGTTGTTATTTCTTCTTCGTGCGCTTGCCCCGTCTTCTGTTCACTTCGAATCCAGCATCCCTGAGACGACCGATCAACTGTTGCTGAACACGGGAGCATCGTTGTCGGACCGCAGCAGGCTGTATTCCTGCCAGTTGAGCAATTTCTTCATGCTCGAAATCGAGCCACCGTGCAAAGAGGAAGAATAGCTCTTCACACGAAAAGTGTTGTAGCACGCTGAGAAGATCGATACGCGAAGCGACAAGTTCTTCAGGATTCAATGATTGATCGGTGAATAGCTCGTCGGAGTTCGGATGTTCAGATTGATTGGGCTCGCAGTACTCAACGTCCGGGATCAGTGCAGCAAGACGAATCGAAGGCTCATGATCTCGGAGTCAGTTCCGTGCAGTACCGAAGACGATGTTGACAAGGCGCACGTCGTCGAGAAATTCCCACTCCCCATTGGGGAATTTGTTCAGCATCCGGGCAAGGCCCTCACACCATGCATCCTCGACGAGTTCATGATCGGAGCAGATCGCACGTAATAGCCGAACTACTCGCCCTCGAAGCGATTCGAGACGAAGCGCGGCATCTGCCCGTTGAGGCAGGGGGATTTCTTCTGGCTTGCCACGCTCCTCTATCGGTGGGGGTTTTGAGTCCGGAACTTTCCGTTTGCGTGCCATTGCGCCATCCTCCTGCCTACCAACTCCGAAACTCTTCGATACGTGAGCGTAACTGCTGCTTGAACGTCGCCAGCGGTACGCTTGTCCCCCATCCGAATTCGTTCCACGGCATCCGCACAACGAGTTCGCTTCCTTCCTGCTCGATCGCATACGCAGCAGGGCTCACCTGGAACCAAACATCTGAATTTTCGCACTGCATATCGATCATCATTGGTGTCAACATGTGCCAATCTCCCACCGAGTCACCGTAGCACCGAATCGCATAGACAAGCATTACCATGTACTCCTTGCCTGGATAAATGGAATCGCCCATGTAACGATCCAACGGCGGATAGATCACATCAAGATATCCTCCTATCCTGTATTGTGGAATGTATGTGAACTGCAGACATGTTCCCGTGCTCAGCACCGATGGAGCAGGAGCCGCGTTCTTGACAGAACCTCTGCCTCTCCAATGCGTGTAGGTCGGATCGCAGGCAGGCGCGACCTGGCCTTTGAGAACGTCCAACACTTGACACGTCGTGACGATGAGATTTTCTTTGGTATGGATCGTATCGTCAACTCTTACATGGAGAATGTAATCTGCACGCAGTAATGCTAAATCACGGTACTTATTTGCTGTGTCCCTTCCCCATGCTCTCTCGATCGCGCCGAGGATCTCACTCCCAATCATATAGGGATCAAGACCATACAAGCCAACTCGATACCGCGGTGTACTCAGCGTAGCCTCATAGAGCATCGGATTGTAATCGCACATCGCGAACATCGAACGCACCATCTTCCGCAACGTGTCATCATCGAAAGACCCGCGACGCTCCAGGAACTCGCTCATGCGATAGTCGCTCTGCTTGTTACGGGATGCCCAATTCGCTGAATCCAGTCCGATGTATCCAACGAGCACATCGTAGGGCATGTAGATCGAAAGTGGCGGCAACCGCTGCGGCCAGGGTAGCTGGTAGATCAAGGTGTGGTCACCGCACGCATTTCTCGGTAACTGCGCCAGCGCACTTGCAATGCACACCACTACTGTTGCAACGTACCTGTTCATCGCTACCTCCATTGATCAGCAGTGAAACATCCAACGTATCGCATTGTCTTCATGCTTTTCATGGAACAATGATGGTTCGAAGGCAGCGCTCACCATTGACTTCTACCACACAAAAATACACACCCGACACACCATGTGTGGGCACTTCGATCGTTGCGTCCCCACCGCTGTACCACTGTGCCGGAATCTCTTCGAGCAGCCGCCCACGAAGGTCATAGATTTGAAGTCGAATCAACGCACCACCAGAGGGAATTTTTAGCTGCAGCCTCTGCCCTTCGGCCTCCCGTGGCGCTGTCTGATCAATGCGCACCGACGCAAGCTCCGGGCAGTAGAGCTTTGCGAACATGCACCGATCATGTTCGGTGAATCCTCGCCCATTCATTATACCTTCGTAGCAACACCGGCACCGCTCTGGATGGTCCCGACGAAAGTTCGCATCTTGAAAACAGGTGTCGCAGACTGGTGCACTGCAACTACCGTCCCCGAACCCGTAGATGTGCCCAATCTCATGAGTCAAGATCGTGCAGAGGTCATACGCATAATACTTCTTGAGTCGGGTACTGGTGTCAATCTTCCACGCAGCTTCCCAAAAGCGGCGATTGTAAAAGAAGCGACGCGGCATCCCCATTTCGTCCAATCCGATGTACTGCCAATCCCTATTCGTTCCGACGTACCAAGGAGTGCTATTGAGTCGAATCTCAAAGCTGTCACACAGCGCAAAACGACTATCACCTTGCGGCCTCCACCACCAAGGTATGGCATAGGCTGTAACCCTACTCCCAACTGGGAAGTCGGTCGAATGTATAGAGAATTTCACTCGGACACGACACTGACAGGTCTGATTTTCCCAGCCGCAGATGCACGACCAGGCACGTGCTGCACAGCAGAAATCCTCCCAGAGATACTCCGCGGAAAATATAAGTCGCCGCACCGCTGTATCTTCTGGGTCCGGCCACCATACCTCAGAAAATGGGGGAGGATAGGTACTATCGAGTACCAAGCACATCGGTAGCTGCGCACTCATTACACGGCGAGGAAATTCAGTACACCACGCTCCCGCACATGGCTGCAAATTGTAAAGAAACCGTACACATGGTGTACACTGAGCTCCCCTTTTGCACCAACTATTGCTCACCCATTCGCTGCTGTTGCAGTCCTGCTGCCCAAGTACCGCAATGGTACTGCCCGCACTAAGCAGCAGACCAAGAACCACTCTTCCGCTGCTCATGACCATGCTCCTAAGCTGGTGAGACCTTACTTCGTGGAGAAACACCGGTGTCTATTATCTAAGTCACGAATCTTGGGTGGGTGTGACATCGCTCTGAAACAATGTTCTTTCCCCTACTGTGCTATCTCCACTGATGGTATCGCAGTCAGAGAACGGATCTATCGCCCTCGCAGCCGATCGAATCTCCTTCCACCACTAAGAAACGGAACCATGATCATTCGTCTGCGTGAAAGGTTGTTCCGCGTAGTCTATTGCAATCGTCGCACTGCATCCACAGGTGCACCGAACCTTAATCGCCCGTACAATGCCCCAGCCATCTTTTTCCACGAGCACAGACATTCCAGGAGTTTGTGGCTCTGCATCGTAGTAGATTGTCACTGGCTCTGATGCTTTTGTCACGAATTCAGCAGGCAGGTAGCCCCCGGCAGGTACCCCGCGGCGCACTGCTGAAATGTGCGAAAGTTCAAGCCAATCTTCGAAAGCCTCCTCTGCAGAACGGTAGCGAGGCTCGTGTTCCTGGTGGCAGGGTTGCTTAGCTATGTCCATCGTAGCATTCTGGGATAGTTTCCCGCTCCGCCGACTCCACGCAGGCAAGAGCAGGGCGGAGTTCGACGATGAGTTGCTCGCACGTTGCAAATAGATCGCTCACAAGAGCAGCGTGCTCATCTTCCTTCCTTGCCAATGCCTCGATGCTGGAAAAGTAGGGAGTACCACTGGATTGAACGTCTAACCCTGCATGAGCAATGTCTGCGATTGCAGCGCATGTGTGATAGGTCGAGTAACACCGAACTTGCAACTGCGCCAGAAGCTGTTGCAAGGCATCGAGTACGTCTTGAATTTTGAGGCCGCCGGAGTGATGGTCACGTTCTTGCATAGCAGAAAAGGTGAGCTCAACGGAACAATCCACTGAATAGAGCATCGGCTATACTTCGATGTTCAATACTGAAAACTGCATCAAATGTCATCCGCGATACAGTATCGGCACAATCACCGAAACGTTGAGCCTAGAGGCTCGAAGCTACCGTAAAAATACCTGCTCTACTTTCTCACCTCGTGCAGAAATCGCCACAAGCACAAACCATCCATGGGGCAATGCATCGGTGCGGATGCAGAGGGTACCGCCGCCGTACGTGTACGGAACGGTGCAGTGCTTTCCATCCAGTGTATAAACGCTCAGTGATTCCGGCAGGAACGGAACAGGGAGCGAAAACATACCATCAGCACTTGTGAGTATTATTGACGCATACGTTCGACGCAAGTCTTCGACCGACAACACCTTGGATGGCGTATAGTACACCCGCACAAGAAAGCGCTCCAGCTCGGCATACGAACCAGTGATGGTATCCGCACCAGTAGGACCGAATGCAAAGCGCACAAGTGCTCCCTGCAAACGGTCACTGACTACGACTGAATCAATGCCGCGGGGGAATGGATACTCCCAGCGAAAGATAATCATGTCACCTCGCCCTGCAAGTTTTGGTGAGACGTTGAGGCTATACTCACGGAAAAAGTGTTCGCTTGCAGTATCCGGGTAGGGGCGGAAGTCGGTATAGCTTAGATCACCGATTCCCTCAGTGACGATTTCCCATGCAGCGTGGAATCCGCTCGGTGGGTGTCCCGGCAGAGGAAACTCTCCCAACGAAGGATCAATTCCATCGGTCGCAATCGAATCAATGCCGCAGCGCAAGGTAATACCGGCGCTTAGCTCATCGCTCACGGTAAAGCGGAGCTCGATGTGCGGCTGCTCTTGGGCAAGAACTACTGCAGCAACAAAGAAAAAAAGACTAACCCAGCCCATGGGAATTACGCGGAAAGTGTGACAATGCAACGGGGCACGTTCCAGAACTGAACGTGCCCCGTTGACGACGTGCGAATGCTACGCGT
>BEHW01000106.1 GCA_002898675.1 bacterium HR20 | reverse complement strand
CCGATGTACAAACGTGCGCGCATGGGGATTGCGTACTTGCCGAAGGAAGCTTCGATCTTCCGAAGACTGACGGTCGAGCAGAACATCATGGCAGTGCTCGAGCTACAACCGCTCTCGCGGGCGGAGCGCCGGCAGCGGCTCGAGCGCTTGCTCGAGGAATTCGGCATCGCGCACATTCGCAAAAGCAAAGGCTACATGCTCTCCGGCGGTGAGCGGCGCCGAACAGAGATTGCACGGGCGCTGGCTGCCAATCCGCGATTTGTCTTGCTCGATGAACCCTTCGCGGGGATTGATCCAATTGCTGTCGAGGATTTGATGACGATGGTTCGCCGCTTGAAAGAGCGGAACATCGGTGTGCTCATTACCGACCACAACGTGCACGAAACGCTCTCGATTACCGACCGGGCGTATATCCTGATCGAAGGGCGCGTCTTCTGTGCAGGCACGCCAGAGGAGATCGCCGACAATCCCGATGTTCGGCGGCTCTACTTGGGGCAGCACTTTACGCTCGAGCGCTACGCAGAAGAGTGAAACGGCAACATCCGCCGGAGGATTGCGGTGTCGCTGCGGCGAACAATCCCGAACGCTACTGCAGAACCTGCTGCTCCAAGAACCACGATACACCCTTGCACGAGCCACATTGCTTGTTGCTGGGCAAGTGCAATTGCGCCGCCAGCAATCAACGACCAGAGTGTCAGCCGAACAAGCATCCGTGCCAGCGCAACAATTCCACTGCGCGCAAAGAGCCAGGATGCGCATCCGATAGCCAATAGGTGCGAAGCCGCTTTCGCCAAGACGATCCCCTCGGCGCCATATGCTCTAACCAACCACCAATCGAACAGCAACGAACCGAGTGCAAGCATTGCGACCGCAGCAGTAGCGATGCGGTACTGCTCGAGCAACGTCCCAAGATGCTGGATAGCGAACACAATTGCAGTCAGCATACCGAGCCACGATTGCAGTGCGAAGATCCCGATGTGGTCTCGATAGGTACCGCCAGTGAGGAGTTCGACAACAAGTGGTGCTGCAGCAGCAACGACACACGCGATGATCCCGATCGTTGCGGTTGCAAGCCGAAGTGCGTCTTGGGTATGTTCGATTGCTCCGTTGCGATCAGCATGGAGTTTGCTGCTCAGCAACGGTACAAGCGGTGACCAGAGAATTCCCATCAACACGTTTGCAGGAAGCGCTGCGTAGCTCGATGCACCGAAGACGCCGACTATCGTTGGGGTGCCAGCAAGCCGGAGAATAGCAAGGTCGAGCATTGTGTGGAGCGAAAGGAAGAGGGCAAGGAATCCGAGGGGGCGTGCGGTGTGGAAAAGGCTGGCGAGTGCAGAGCGATCGAACAAGAGTCGGAGCATCCCTGCTCGCACAGCCAGAACTGCGAGCAGTAGAAAACTTGGCAGCGCACTAACCAGTTGCAACACGAGGACACTTGCCGCACTCAGATTGGCTTGACAGACCACAAGCAACGCTGCCAAGAGCAGGACATCGAGGATGCTTAGCGCAGCGATGCTGCCAAATCGCATCTGGGATTGAAGTGGCAGTTCCAATGTTGTGCGCAACGCCATCCCGCGCGAGAGGACAACTGTTGCAGCTGCCCCAACCAGTGATATGCTCACTGGAACATCGCCAATAGCGTAGAGACAGGCAGCGACCGCAGCAGCTGTTCCAAGAGCAATCCCACTACGCAGCCATACAAGCGTCGAAAACAACGCTGTGTGGGAAGGCTCCACACGAAGGCGGTGAACGATGAGCGTGTTGTAGCCATTCATCATCGTGATGGAGAATGCAGCTGCAGTCCATTGCTGGACGAGCGTGAGCACTCCGTTTTCGGCTTTCGGGAGTGTGCTCAAGATCGTGCGAATGCTGACAAGGTAGATGGCATAGTAGGCAAGCTGTCCCACGAGCAAAATGCCGCTCGCTCGGCCAAAGCTCCGTGCCGCATCGGTATTCTGCATCAGTTGACGTCGAATCGGAAGGTGATGATGCCGACGAGCACGCTATCGGCTTTGAGTGGACGAAAGCGCCATTGGCGCAACGCACGAATTGCTGCGCTTTCGGCTTCTGGCGCACCGCGTACAAGTGGACGTACGTCAATGACGTCGCCCTGCGGCGAAACAAGGAATCGCAGCTTGACGATCGTTGAGCGTGCAAGATTTTCTGGAGCAGTCGGGATGACTTTCCGCACAACGATTGCACCACCGCCGCCACCCCATTCGATGTCTCCTAACCCAAGTCCTGCGCCTTGGCCCGAGCCACTTGTGCCTCGGCCTGTTCCCTGCGCCGAGCCTTGGCGATCCCCGATGGTAGTGCGACTGTTGCCATCAGCAACATTGCGTCCAGTTACTGAATCTTGCGTGCGTGATTTTCGCGTAGCATCGCTGGCTACCGGCGTAAAGCGGCCGCCTTCCTGGCTCGATGGCGTGCGGCGGGCAACGTGTCGCGAGCGTGGAGCCGAACGTTGTGCATCTTCGAGAAGTGCTGCACTGCGACGAGCTCGTTGCGTGAGTCCTTCGGGAGAAAGGTTTCCTTTGCTTCCGCCAGTCCCATCACCCGCACCGAAGTTCATCGTTGCAAGCACTTCGTATGGTAGCACTGGAGGTTTCTCCTTCGGTGGGGGAAGCGTGCCGACAAGCAACCCCAACAGAGCCAATAGGGAAACAGCAGCGACGAAGCCTTTAGCTGTGTTGCTGTCCCACGGAATTCGAATGCGGAGTTCGAGCTTGCTCTGTTCGGTGTAACGCTGCATCCTGTATGCAACGGTGAAAGATTCGTCTATTTGATTTGCACGATCCAAACATCGGCTAAACTTAGGCCAAGCGAGCGTGCAGCTTGCTCTGCTTCTACCAGGGAGCCATACACGCCCACTCGGACTCGGTAGTACGTCTGCTGGCGGATTGTGCGTTCAGTGATTGTGACTTGCTTGCCGGATGCGCGTTCTTCAGCATAGCGTTTCCAGCGCAGTGCATCGGTGTATGATGGAGTCGAGCAAAGCTGTATGACGAACGTCCCGTCACTTTTCGGTGGCGGAAGCGTTGGTGGCTCTATGATTGCAACGTCATTGGGTCGGTCCTCTGCACTCTTGGCTGGTGCTGATGCTACGGGCGTGCGATGTGGTCTGGATGGTGAGGCGGTGCTGGTTGCTCGGCTTGTTGGCGCCGCTTTCGCTATAGGAGCTTCGATCGAGTCACGCTGCGTTTGAGCAGCGGGCGTATCGGTCACAGTTGTGGAGTTGCGCTGTTCTCCACCGGAAGCAGACTCCTGTTGCTGCGATTCCATCTGCGGATTGAGAGCTGGAGCGGTCGGTGAAGCGCCCGATGTTGATGCTCGGGTAGTATCAGAAGTGCTGCTGCCGATCAAGTGGTTCAACCACTGCTGGCGAAAGAGAACTACACTAGCCACAATTGCAACCAGCATGCCGATTGCGACCAACACGGTGGTACGCCGATGCTGGGGCTGATGTGGCGCAGTAGATCCAGCGGCATGGTCTTCTGTTGCGTGCTCTTCGGCGAATTCATCCCCAGGGTGAGTGCTATTCTGCGTAGCGGTGGGTTCAGAGGGTGATTGCTCGTCGCCGATAGGCTCAGTACGTTCCGCTCTGGTGAGTTCGAATGCTTCGAGTTGTTCTGCTAACCGTGCGAGTGGATCTTCGCTCGGTGCGGAGCGACGCATTCGGCTACGCTCGACCTCAGCGGCAATTTCTGCCGCAAATGCTGGATCGAGTTGAAGCGGCGCTGGAGCAGGCTCCTGGGGAGAAGTTGTGTCGGTCTCATTTGGTTGTGGAGCTGTTGTAGGTGCGAACGGCAGTTTGCCGGGATACCGCTCGAGCCGATCGAGAAGGAAATGCTCTCCCGTTTCGGTGGCATACTCACTCGATACAGAGTGAAGAGTCTCGAGCAGGAACTCATCCATCGTGGAGGGAAGGAGCGGTTAGAACCGTACTGCCAAACCGATGCCGACAAAACTACTACGCTCGATGTAGCCTTGCCAGAGCTCAATAGTACTGCCGGCAAGGTTGTCGAGCATGGCAGTTACAGAAAGTACGCTGTTGAGCCTGTATTCTCCTCGTGCTGCGATAACAAGGTAGCCTTGTAACCGGTCGGTGCGTTGAGCGCTTGCACGGCGGGACGAAACATAGCCCGTGCGAACTGATGCAATCAGACGTTCGGTGATTGCTTTCCCGTACTCGATGTCCGCTGTAAACTCCGGGCGGTACGGCACTCGGCTGCCGTCGTCGAAGGTTGCATCGAGCACGCGGACCGTAGCACGGAGGAAGTCTTGGCTGTTTGGGGTATAGCGACCACGGAGCTCAATCGTCCGTTGCGTCCAGGGTGCATAGCGGAGAGCAAAGGTGCCATCTCCTTGTGGTTCGGGATACGGCGCCTCGGAGAATGAAGAGAGCTGGAGGTTTGCCGAAACTTGGAGCTGGGACGATGGGATGATCGTGATCTCTGCGTCGAGTTGGTAGGGACTCAGTTGCAGACCAATTGCAGCGGTGTCGCTCAGGTAGGGGCAGCGAGCAAGTTCATTGCGGAAATACACAGGCGTCATCGAGCTTTGCAAGCGGCCATCAAGCCAGAGCCACGACAGAATACGCCACCGAGCACGAACATCGGCAAGTGGCATAAACTCCGTCGTGTGCCACGATGTTGTCCCAAGCTGTGCGCCGAGTTGCGCTTCCACAGCAAACGCTGAATCAGCATACGAACCAGACAGCGCCAGGGTGTGGAAGTGCAGCGCTGTTCCGCGATAGTTCCGCACGCTTAGATCGGCACGTGCGCCGAGCACGACGTTATCAACGTGCAATGGCATGCTACTTGCGCGTGCGCGAAGCTCGGTTTCATTTGTCGTGCTCGAGTCCATCTGGCGGAGCCGAGTATGGTGTAGCTCGAACGCAGCGTGGTAAGGTAGAGTGGTACCGCCGCTGTATTGCTGCTGGAGCGCCAGCGCAATCGTTTGTGCTGAACGTTCTGGTGCGGAAGGCACTGCAAAGAGCCGGTAGGTGCGCGTCTGCACATCCAGCATGCCATTGCCCATCATGCGTGGAGCGTCGGGGGCTGCCTGCGTTGCAGTTCGGGCGAGTGCACGGAAATGTGTGCGGAAGTAATCAGCGTTCGGACGGTATGGACCGCCGCGGTCAAGTGTCCCGCGAAGGTCGAGCGTGTACTGATCCACCTGTGTTTGGTAGAGTGCATCCAGTCCGGCAAAACCGTAGAGACCTGCGTGTGCAGTAAGGGTAAGTGTTTCGTCACTCGGCTGGAGAATTCGTCGCTGGTACTCTAGTGGTTCGCTGCGAAAGAGTGGAGTTTTCTCCAGTGGGTTGATGCTATCGAGCTCGCGCTGCGTGTATGGCGGAGGTGGCTCAGGCGGATGCTTGACAAGGCTTTTTGGCAGAAAGAGCGTCTCTTTGCCTTCGATGACGATGGTCATGAAATCAATCGGCTCGCCGCGCTGCTGTTGGGCAGCCAGCGTCGTTCCCAGCAGTGCAAGTGCGAGCGTGATGCGATAAACGTTCATGGCCGTTTCTCCAATCGTCGTCGTCGAGCAGCAGCGGTGCGACCAAAATCATCGTCGGGGCGGAGGATCATGATTGTCTGGTAAAGCTGGCGTGCTTTTGCGCGATCGCCTTGCGTTTCTGCGCACTCAGCAAGCCCCAGCAACGAAAGGGTGTACCAATCCTCGATGCCTTCGAAGCGGTCTAACACAAGGGAGAATGTATCAGCAGCCGCTGCACAGTTTCCTTCGCGTTGCCATAGCTCGCCGATGCGATAGGCTGCTTCTGCTGCCAGCGGAGGGTTGTCGTTGTAGCCAATGATCGGACGGAACATGGCGCGTGCAGTGTCGCTCGATCCCCGCTCACGGTACCACATGCCGAGTCGGTAGTACGCCTGATAGGCATATTCTCCTGCACCAGTTGTTGCCAGACGCCACAGCGCCAGCGCCGATGTTGAATCCCCACGTGCGAGCGCAATCCGTGCGCGCTCGAACGCTGCACGGGCAAAGCTTTGAGTTCCAGGGTAGCGCGTCATCACAACCGAAAAGAGTGAATCCGCACGCTGGCTAAAGGAATTCGATGCCCAGTAGGTTGCCATATCCACCAGCGCCAGTTCGGTAGCTTGGCTGGAGTCGTAGTGCTGCACCAATCGGCGGAGGACCCGTTCGGCATCGTCTGCCTTGCCAAGTTCGAGCAAGCTTTTGAGCAAGCCGTAGAGAGCATCGGGGACGTAGCGACTGCTTGGGTACTGCTCGATGAAACGTTCGTATTCCTTTATCGCGGAGGAAAAGTCGCGATTGCGGACGAAAATATCGGTTGTACGAAAGGCGATCTGCGCGCTCTGTTCGGATGTGGGATTGCGCTCGATGTACTCCCGCGCGACCTCGACTGCGAGCGAATCCTGGCCGAGATTGATGTAGGCATCCTGAATGGCTTCGATTGCTTGTCCTGCTAGCGAACTCGATGGGTAGTCTGCCAAAAATTGCCGGTACAAGTCAATGGCGCGAACGTATTGCCCGCTGTTGTAGGTGCATTGAGCGATGTAGAACCGTGCGGCTGGTGCAAGCTCGCTATTGGGATAGCTCCGCAGCAGCGTGTTGAACATTGCGATAGCGTCGTCCCATTTGCCCTGGAGCATCCGAATCCACGCGATGTTGTAGAGGGCATCATCGGCAATGGGGGATTCGGGGAAGCTGCGCACAAACGAACGGAAGTGCTCTGCAGCGTTCGTGTAGTCACCGAGGCGGTAG
>BEHW01000105.1 GCA_002898675.1 bacterium HR20 | reverse complement strand
GCTCGATGCGCTTCGACGCCGAGCAGCTCGTGCTGGCGTCAGTATCATCGAGACACGCTCGATCACCTCGACAAAAACTATCAAACGGCTCGACGGTAGCGCCGAGCGGCTGTTGCTCGATCTGCCATGTAGTGGTTCAGGCGTTTGGCGACGAAACCCCGATGGGAAATGGCATCTAGGGCCGGAAGATTTGCCACGACTCCAGACGCAGCAACGGGACATTCTCCAGCGCTACCTTTCGATGCTCGCACCGGGAGGACGCGCGCTCCTGTGCACATGCAGCATCTTCCCGGACGAAGGCGAGCGCCATCTGGAATGGCTCACCTCGCGCCGTCCCCAGCTACGCAGTATCGCCCACGGACGCTTCGACCCCGCGGAGCACTCCACCGATGGTTTTTTCTGGGCTCTGCTCCAGCGCGAGTGAAACAATCAACCACTGTGATGTATTATTGTAGCCAGAAAGCTGCCTCTGTGTGTTACGGACCATGAGCGACGCGCATGCCCATTCGCAAACGCAAGTATCAGTCGCTCAGCGATGACGACCTCTACGGCCTCCTCGTGAGCGGCAGCGAACGCGAACGCAACGATGCGTTCGAGGAACTCTACAATCGCCACAGCGGGCGAGTGTTCGTCTATTGCGCACGGATTCTCGGGGATCAGACGTCCGCACGGGATGCATGCCAGGAAGTGTTCATCTCGTTCTGGCGCTCAATCTCTGCTGAGCGCGTCATGACGAACCTGCGTGGGTATCTGCTCCGCATCGCGCGGAACGTTTGCCTGATCATGAAGCGGAACGAAAGCTACATGCCGACGACAGAATTTGAGGAAGGCGCCATCGAGTCGTATAACCCGCTCGGTGAGGCAGCCATCGAGCAGAATGAGTTAGCCGAGATTATCGCAATGGCGCTGGATCTGCTCCCAGCGCACTATCGCGAAGCTGTCGTCTTGCAATGCTACAACGGGCTGACCTATCAGGAGGTCGCCGACGTCCTCGGCGTTCCGCTCTCGACGGCGCGCAACTGGATCGTCCGTGCGAAAGCGCACTTGCGTACGATTCTCGAACCGTATTGGCGCGACGAGAGCAGCGACGCGCCCGGCGACGAATCTGAACCAGTGAAAACTCAACATCAGAAGCATCATGGATAAGCTTACCGAGCTCATCTTCCTCTACCTCGACGGTGAAGCAACTCCAGCCGAGCAGCAGGAGCTCTTCGCCGCTCTCAGTGAAAGCGATGAGCTGCAGCGGCAATTCCACCAAGCGCTCCAGATGCAACGCGCACTCGATACCGAGCGCGCTCGTGCCGCCGCACCCGCAGAAGTCAAAGAAGCAGTATATGCTGCGCTGGGCATTAGCGTACCGAATAAGTCGCTCGTGCGCCGCCTGCTTCCCTACGCGAGCACCAGCGCCGCACTCGGTGGCATTACCATTGGGATTGCGCTCCTTCTGATGCAGCCATCCAATCAGCCAGTACGGACCATCGAACCAGCCAAGCCCATCGAAGCACGTGTAGCGCTCACTCGGCCATCGCTCCCTGCTCGCTCAGACGCGATGCCTACTCGGCAGAGCATTGAAGGCTTCGTCCATGCACCACGTACCGACGCTGCCGCAGCGATGGAACAGAGTGCCGAAGCTGATGACCTTCCGCCATTCACCTTCGAGCGGAAACCGCACCCAGTCTCTGCCGCCGAACCGCTTGCGTTCCGTTTTGCCAGCACGCGCATGGGCATGGTCTTCGGTCCGATGTTGACGGCACGCAGTACAGAAGCCGCTCCTTGGATTGCACAGCTCTCCTACCGTAGCTCGATGCTTGCTGGCACCGCGCCCAGCTCACTGGAAAACTTCAGTATCGTTGCTTTCTACCGCTTCGATGACAACAATCAGCTGGGGATCGAGTTTCGTCGCGCACCCTACACGCTCAACATCGCGCAACCGCAGAGCACGCTCACAACGGCAACGCTTTCTTCGGTTGCGATCGCGTATTCGTTCACAGAGCCTGACCTCCGCATTCTCGGCGGTGTGCCATTTGTGCAACCGAGCGTGGGACTCAGCAGGCTGGGGCCAGTCGCAGCAATTTCTGCGGGGCTGCACTTCCCCGTCACGCGTGAATTCAACATCAGCGTCGGTTTCGATGGAAGTGCGCTGGTGTATTCCAGCCAAGTTGCATCCACACTGAGTGTTCTGCTCGGCATCAACGTTGGGCTCCCCATTCGCTGAGTACGTCTGGCAGCGGCAGCTGCCGTCCCCGACGATCAAGCACGCGGAAGGTAAAGTTCACTGTCCCTGGTTTTGTAGCTGCTACGTGAGTTGCCATACGCTCTTCCCACGCGTCGGTCTCCAGTGGGGGGAAGAAAACGTCGCAATCAAAGCTGCCGTCAATCTGGCTGATGTAGAGGCGGTCTGCACGAGCGAGCGCCTGCCGATAGAGCATCCCGCCTCCAATGATGAAGCACTCGCTCTCATTCCGAGCTTGGGCATACTCGAGCGCTGCCTCGAGCGACGCTGCACGCACACACCCATCCGGTAGTGAGCGTTCCTGCCGCGTCACCACGAGATTGACCCGCCCTGGCAGACATCGCCCGATGGATTCAAATGTCCGCCTGCCCATGACAATGTGATGCCCCCACGTAAGGCGCTTGAAGAGCGCAAGGTCTTCGGGAGCTCTCCAGGGAATACTTCCCCCGCGCCCGATACCGCGTTGGTTATCGTAGGCAACAATGATCGAAACAATCACAGCGAGTGTGCTCGTTAGTTTTTGATGATGACAAATTCCGTCCGCCGATTCCGTGCGCGGTTTTCCTCGCTCGTATTCGGCACAAGGGGGCGCGATTTCCCAAAGCCTACTGCTCGCAGCCGTGAACGCTCGACACCCATTGCAACAAGTGCCTCGACGACTGCTTCGGCGCGTCGCTGGGAAAGCCGCAGGTTGTATGCATCCGTGCCGCGATCGTCGGTATGCCCGCGGACCTCGATGATAAGCGACGGATGCGCCTTCATCGCATCGGCGATGCGTTCGAGCAAGGGGAGCGATTCTGGACGGATTGTCGCTTGGTCGAAGTCAAACTCGATCGGGAGAAACACAATCGTCCCGACGGTATCGAGCATCGTCAGCACCGAACGGTCGTAGTGCGCAACGGTGAACGTGCTGCAGGAGCCGAGCCGCAGCCCGACACGGACGGTGTGCAGTCCGTCACACTGCGGTGGGCGATAGCGAATGCGATAGTAGCTCCGCAGCGCACGGTAGATGCGTGAGAAAATCGCCGGGAACTCCCGCACAGAGTAGATGCGGTAGAGTTGGCCATGTGTACCTTGTGCCAAAAGTCGGAGTGGCTCTTCCGAAAACCAGCCATACGCGATCGTGTAAACGGTCACTGAACTATCCGCTGCACGTCGCACTGCAGCTTGGAGCGAAAGCTTGGAGGAATTGTCCTCACCGTCGGTGAAGAGCACAACGATTCGTCGGTACTCCGGAGGGGTTTTGCGGAGTTGCTCGATTGCTGCAGCCATAGCATCGTAGATCGCCGTACCGCCGATCATCGTCCCCGCCATTGGGTCGAATGCTCGGTACGCGCTACTATCGGCAGTGATCGGCACTTCTACCTGCGAGCGGCCACCGAAGCTTATGACCGTCACGGCATCGCCGGGGATGAATTCTCGCAGCACACCAGCAACGGCCTGCCGCAATCGGAGAATCCGTGCTTGACCCATCGAGGGTGAATGGTCGAGCACAAATGCCACTGCAAAGCGCTCGCCCCGCTCTTGGCGACGCTCCTCGACGGTGAATGAATCGATCTGGATTGCAGTGCCTTTGCACGAATCGCTCAGCCACGACCACACTGACCGCCATGGCACCGAGCCACGGTAATTCGGTGGCGCCAATCCTGTCACAAAGCGCCCTGCATTGTCCACAACGGTGACATCGAAGGTGATTTCGGTGGGGTAGCGTCCATCATCGAGTTGGCGGGGGGAGAGTTGGACGATACACCCTGATGGCATCGGCAGAAGGCTATCGTGGGGAAGCTCTCCGTTCATCGCGAGCGTGTCGTGCGGTAAGGAAACGTTCGGCAGCGTTGTTGCTTGCTGGAGCACTTCCTCGGCACTGACAAATTGTGTCGTGTCGGTAAGCAGTGGACGGTACCCCGCTGGCGGACGAAGCTCTTCGATACGCTTGACGAGCGTTTGCGGACAGCCGAGCACCGCAATTGCAAGGGACAACGGCAGTAGCCGGCTAATCTGACGGTGTGCGAAGCTCCAAAATCTCATACACTTCAGCGACCGAACCAACGGGGCAGTCGGTGTGGAGGTCTGATCGTATCACTGCCCGCAAAGTTACAGTCGCATCCTCGCGCCGTAGCTGCGCCATCATCTCTTCACTCCCAACGAGCGCGTAGTATTTGAGCGAGCGTAAGTCACTGCCAACCTCGAGCACCCAACAGAGCACCGTCCCGCGGGGCCCGAGCATCGGATTGATTCGCCCTGTGAGCAGAACCGCATCGGAGGGGATCGGCTGAGCCGAACGGCATCCGCTGCTGATGTGCAGTGCTCCCCAATACGCCAAGAGCAGAATAAGCCACCTGGCGTGCTGCATCAATTGAGCCTGGGATGAGGAAGCTTCACTGTCGCAGCAGCGCGACCCTGCCGAGTACGCTTGCGCCACCGAAGGTACACACCGACGGCGATTGCAGCAGCAATCAGATACGGCGTAACGAGCATCAAGTAGATTCCGTCGCGCAGGGCGAAGACAAATGCCGAATTATCTGTTGTCTCCACTGAGGATTTGCACATTGCGCACTGCGCCATGAGTGTGGATGCCGAAGCTCCCACAGCAACGGTTACTGCAGCAACCGTTCGCAGCGCGTGCGCAACCATGTCCATTGCTCCCTTTCGCGCTGAAGGCGACGAGTACTTACCGGCAGCTGCTGTTGCGTGAAGTACATGCCGTGTCATGGTGCTGCAATAGCATGACTACTCAAGATCGCACTTCCTTCTGGGAGGAATGCAATCGTCATCACCACCAGGAAGATCAGTGGCGCGACGACGGCATAGATCAAGCTCAAGCGCTCATAGCCTAAGTGCATGAAGACAGCCATAATCATCCCTGCCTTCATGAGCGCGACCACTACGAGCAGAATTGGCTTCCACGGCTGTGGTACGTGGACAACGTCAATAAAGTACGCCAGCGCGCTGAGAATGAACAGCCACAGCCACACGACAAGGTATTTGCGAATCGGAACGTGCGTGCCTTCTGCCATTGAATCTCCGTCAGAACAAGTAGAACATCGTGAAAATGAACACCCAAATCAAATCCACAAAGTGCCAGTAGAGTCCAGCGATCTCGACCAATTCATACGAGCCACGCCGATCGAGCTTGCCACTGGCAACCATTCGCGCGACGATTGCAAGGTAGAGCACACCACTGAGCACGTGCAGGCCGTTGAATCCGGTCAGCGTGAAAAAGAATGCGCCAAATTGCGGCGGACCGTAGGGATTCCACCATGGACGCGTCCCGTGCGCAATCAGATGGGACCACTCGTACACTTGGCAGCCGACGAACGTCAAGCCCAGGAGCATCGTCAGCGTCAAGAAGAGCACGGTGCGCTTTTTATTTCGCTCGTAAGCATTTGCGACGGCAAGCGCCATCGTGCCGCTGGAACTGACGAGGATGAACGTCATGATTGCGATGAGCAAGAGCGGAACCTCTTTGCCGCCAATGTGCAGCGCGAAGACATGCGCTGGATTGGCCCACGTCCCGATGCTCACACGGGTAAATCCATAGCTGACGAGCAAACTGCCGAAGGTGAGTGCGTCAACAACGATGAACACCCACATCATCACCTTCTGCCAGCTTGCTCGGAATGGCGAGCGGAGCGTATACTCCTGGAACTCTTGCGCCAGATTTGCGACTGCTGTTGCCATTGATTGGGAATCAACCGCGGTTGAACATTTAGAGTGACGTCCACAAAAAGAGAAGCACAATCCACAGCCAGACGGCATCCACAAAATGCCAGTACGTAACCGTCATGCCTACAGCTCGGACAAGCTGGGGCCATCGGCTGCGGCGGCGCACGTGAATTGCGCAACGCAGCAACGCACCAAGCCCGCCGACGACGTGGAGACCGTGCACTGCCGTCAAAACGTAGAAGAAGCTGCTGTGCGGATTGGCTGTCATGAAGACACCTTGGCTGGCAAGGATGCTCCACGTCATCAGCTGCGACGCTAAAAACCCGAGCGCAAGGATAAACGACGCAGCAAGCCAACGCACAAAACGTTGCTCTTTCCGTGCAAGGAGTCGCCGCGCTTGGATGAGCGCAACGCTATTGGCAACAAGGAGTGCGGTACTGATCCACAGCGTCGGAGGGAGAACAAACGATAACGGTTCACCACCTACCCGCACGATATACGCACTCGAGAGCGCGGCAAAGAGCACCGTCAGTGTGCCCAACCCAAGCCACATGCCGAACTGCCAGCTCGGCACCGCCAGCGATTGGGGATCATCATCGCTCCCCCACCAGCTGTTACCACGATCCGGTGGCGGTGGAACGAGATGGCGGCGCCGCGGTTTCTCAAGCGTGGTGACCATTGCTGTGTCCGTTGGTGTGTCCATTGACTGCTACTGCTGTGCGGTGGTGCTCACCACTTGGCTCGACTTCGACCGGCACTGTCTGTGGCACAAAATCGGCCGATGCTCCTGGTACGCTGTAGTCGTATGGCCAACGGTGCACTTCCGGAAGCTGACCGACCCAGTTTCCATGCGGGGGAGGCGTCGGTGCTTGCCATTCGAGCGTGGTTGCTTGCCACGGATTGTCTGGTGCTTTCGG
>BEHW01000104.1 GCA_002898675.1 bacterium HR20 | reverse complement strand
ATATTGGCGTGCCTACGAGTTGGTGGAAGAGTCAGCCGTTGCTATTGAGAACGGGAGTACCACCAAAGCAACTGAACCAGCCGAGCAAGCACCCGTCTGATTTCCGTTGCGGGGAGAATGCCGGAAGGCTACTCTTCCTGTGGGCGTCCGTACCCTTTGTAGCGATCAATACGGGCGCTGTAAAGCACAATGTTGAGCTGCTCGTCGCGGAGTGTCCCGCCAGAGGGCGAGTAGTAGAACGTCCCCAGCCGATCGGTCGGGGTGCGGGAGAGTCGGCCGCGCTCATCCACGTAGAAGCGTAGGGTGTAGTAGCCAAGCTCGAACGGTGCGGTTTCGAGTTGGCGTTGGAGGTTTTCGATTGAGTACACGAAGATGTCTGGCGCTGTCATTGCGGAGAAAGCGGTTTTTGGAGTGCTGCACGAACAGCTGGAAGTACATCCCCCAAGCGCAGACGCTTGCATTCCCGCACTGGTGCTGCAGCGAGCCATCGCAGCGCGATCGCACTGTAGGGTGCGACCAGCTCCGGGTGGTCGTTGGCGATCTTGCGGAGGCTTTCGCGCAACAGTCTCCGGATGCGATTGCGCCCAACTGCTCTTGGGCAGATGGCACGTGAGACGATAACGATGTAGCAAAGGAGCGGTGACTCGGCTCTCGGCAGCGCGATCACCTGAACGCGACCGCTCGGATCACGCCAACGTTTACCCCGCCGAACGAGTTCCTCGGTTGCAGCGTGTCCACGGAGCGGCACAAGCTGCCGAGCGCTCACCAGTGGCGTTCATCGCTGACGGTGAGTTTGTAGCGCCCTTTGGCGCGTCGGGCAGCGAGGACTTTCCGCCCATTTTTCGTTGCCATCCGCGCCCGGAATCCGTGTGTTGCGCGACGGCGGCGGCGACTGGGTTGGTACGTGCGCTTCATGCTGAGCAGTGCATGGTCTGTGGAACGAACATGACGCAAAAATACCGCACGCAGCCATCGCGTCCAAGACGATGGAGGGCGTCCTGCGCTGCAACAGCTGCAAGACGCCCTCCACGCGGATGGTGCCGTTGGCTACCGCAGTTCGATGGGAGCGCGAATGGTGAGCACTTTCTCTGCGTACTGGCCGATAGGCTGTGGGGCATACAACTCTGCGGTTGAAGGGCTGAGAGCAGAAACCTTCCGTTTGATGGTCGAGACCGCTTTCTGGAGCACCTGGAGCCGCTCGTCGAAGGGTGTTGCTGGTGTGTAGCTTCCGGTGCGTGAAAGTTGTCGTTGGTGACAGATCAGTTGGTAAAACTCGCAGAATTGCTCCCAGTCCTCGTCCCGCAGGGATTTGCCCCACGGAATAGGGCGATTTGCTTGTACAACCCACCAGTAGAGCGCGCACTCGACGGGGCTCAAAGGAATTGCCTTCCCATCTACCCGCAACGTGCACCGCATAATGTCGAGCACCGCGGAGGATGCAACGCTTGGATCCCTTGACGGCACAGCCTGGTGGTGAGCACCATTGTGCACCGGTTGACTGCTCGGAGCCGAGAAATCGGGGCAAGCGTACTGCATCGGGGGGCACGGCACTGCTCGGAGGACAAGGGATGGATTCATCGGCAGAAAGTTGGAAATGGAGATTTTGCCCTTCGGCCGTTTCTCGAGCTTGCCCGCCCACCAGTAGAGACAGTCGTATGGTCGCCCGTAGAGGAGGAACGCGCTGATTGCCATGGCGCTGTCGCGCTCGATCTCGCCGGTGATCAGCATGTGGAGCACTGTATCGTGCATGCTGGTTATCTTGCGGATGAGCTCGACCATACGCTGACCGTAGTTCGTTGAAGACTTGCGCCGCCGTTTCTGATGCTGGCCATTGAGTCCATTCGAATTGCTCACAGGTTGATCAGAGTGCCATCCTGCTCCCGGAGCAGTATATGGCAATGTTCTGCCTTCACGCACGAACAGGTATAATTCCGGGAAGTGAAGGCGATGCCGGAGCTCAAGCTCCTCGAAGACCTCTGGCACGGGGTAGAGGTCTTCATCGCAGTAGATCAGGGCAATGTGGCGCATAGGATGAACCGTAAAATGGTGGAACAAACGCTGTTCTCTGCCATTGCGCATTAGTGTCCCTGCATCGTGTGGAACGAAGTGCAAGGGGTGGTTGCACGGTTGCTCGTTCGACACTCTGCCAGTCAACTTTCCACATCGTCGGGCGCAATTGCAGAGCAACCTCAAGTAGTAGTACAGGCGCATTTTCAGATTTCGCCAAAAATTCCCGGTTGCATTCGTTGCGCCCATTCTTTGCAAGCGTCTTGACACTGTCAGAGATTTCTGACATTTGCCAAGTGCCTGTCAGGACAGAGAGTTGCATTGTAGAGTGTCTCGCAGTATTCCGTGCTTACCCACCTTACCACCGAAGGAAATTGATTTCGAAACCGAGTTGGAATCCGACCATGACCGCAGGCGAACGAAACTGTCGATCGGTTAAACCGCTGACGCCAAGGCCGAGGTGGAATGAACTTTCGGGGAGGAGATCTGCCATGATTGATGCAGTGTAGAGAGGTTCGCGCGGTGATACCGGCATGTTGCGGATGACGTCCCGTTGGCGGAGGACTGCACCAATGCTGAGCCGGAATTGGCTATTGACCTCGATAGCAAGGGTTACTTCATCTTGTTCCCAGCCGAGGAGTGAAAGCTGGCGGGTTGCTACGATACCGACCTTGTTTGCTTGGATTACGACGTTGCGGTTATCTCGCTCGAAACCGAAGCGGTAATAAAAGCCAACCGATGCGCGGAGCGGGACAAGCAGCTTGCGTTCAATCTCGTACATCGGTGAGGCAAGGACGTCAATAGAGAAATGATCGCCAAGTTTTTCGGTGATTTCAGCCTCTTTTTGCTGTAGCCAACGCTCGCGTTCGTTGAGTCGTTGCTCGCGGCTAGTGATAGCCTTCTCCCGATCGTCGAGCTGATCCTTGAACGACTTGAGTTCGGCGTACTTGCGTTCATACTCATCCTGGAGTTCGGAGCGTTTGTCCTCGTAGTCTTTCAGGAAGAGTTTAGCGTTGTTGAGCTTTGCATCGAGCTCAGCGCTTTCTCTGGCGATTTTGCGCTCCCGTTCGGTCAGCTCGTTTTGCCGACGAGCAAGCTCGCTGCGTTGGCGGTCAAGTTCGCTTCGTTCTTGGTCGAGTTGCTCGCGAAGCTGACCGAGTGATCGCTGCTGTTCTTGGATGAGTCGAGCCAGCGACTGGAGCTCTTCTGTACTAGGCAAAACGATCGGCTCAGTGTTGTAAGGAATTCCGTAGTAGTTGAGCAATCCTGCAAGAATGTCCGAACGGATACCGAATTTGCCTGTAGCGCTCAGCGGATAAGCGCCTTGGACAATAGCGACGACTTGGCCAAACTTGTTGATAACAGGCCCGCCACTACTGCCGAAATCAGTGGCTAAATCGAGTTGCACCGAGTATTTGAACGCCTGTTCGCTAAAGTCACGTTTCGAGATGCTCCCTTGGGTGAGCGTCCATTCCATCCCACGCGGATGCCCGATGGCGACGACTGGTTCACCGACTTCGACAGGCTTTTCGCTGATCGGCAGCGTTACCCCTTGATGCCGAGCTACTTTGAGAACTGCAAGGTCAATATCGGGATGCTCGCGGAAGGCGTTGACCTCGATGACCGGGATGGTCGTACCCGCTCGTGTTGTAACCTGAATTTGACGGTGTGTAAAGTACGCTGCTTCGTAGCGGTAGTACACCGTTTCGCTAATCCCCGGTCGGCCGATAACGTGCTTATTGGTGACGATATACTGCGAGTTGATAAAAAAGCCTGTGCCGCTAGCACTTTCTGTTTGGATGAGGACGACTGCTCCAGCGCATTGCTCAAAGATCTGCTTGGGATTGAGGGGCTGGGCTGCTCCTTCCCATGCATTGACAAACAAGCAATATAACGCTGCAATTGCCCATGCGGTAGTAGCTCGGTTGGGATCCATGCAGTACACCATCGCCTATCGAACGGTAGATAAACCGCGGCTGCCATATCATATACCGTGCCAAGATTAGCGCACTCGGCGACCTTGAGAAAGTTCTCGTCGGTCGTCGTTGGCAACGTGTATATATCCGAGCGCGCAGGAAATTACCACATGGCAGCAGGGTTGAGCACAGAAATTGTTAGAGCAAGCAAGGGCGATGCTTCAGGGAGGGGGTTGATGCCAGTATCAGCTAAATATTCATAGGAAATGCCGATACGGAAATTTGCAGCCCCAGTAATTGCAATCCCAGCACTAATACCGCCTTGAAAACGTGTAATGTAAATACCATCGGTAAATAGATAGAATTTTGAGCTGCCGCTATAGAAATTGGTGCCTACCCATGCGTTGATGTAGAATCCCAGCCATGGATCGGCAAGAGGTCGGCGCAGATGAATGCTACCGCCGAGTGTGCTGAGCAGACGCTCGACGTTCGGGATATGCTGCTCATCGCTCGGCGGCGTTCGGTCGTCGAGCCGAATTGTATAAAGATCCCCGCGAGCGACTACTCCGCCATTGAACCCAGCCAAGGCGATTGGAAACAGGTATTTGCCGACGATGCTCCCGTAGATGAGCGAACGCTGGCGTCCGATGTCGAGATTATCCACATCGTGTTTGCAGCGATGGTAGTAGCCAAGTTGCCAATAGCTCGTGCCGACGTGGTGTGTAAAGAGAAACCCCTCTTGCCAAAACACTGCACGTGGATTGAATCGAATGTCGTTCTCGGGGTTTGCGATGAACTCGATCTCGCTGGCAAAGGCAAGACTGGAGCGCTCCCCGATACGGACAAGCTCGATGAGCGCACCCAAACGCTGGATCCATGCATGCTCCCGATCCCCTGAAAGGTAGCCGCCAAACTCGCCCCAGCCTACCAGAGAATGCATCCATCCGAGTGTGCCTGGTTCGATGCGTCTTGATGAATCGAGCAATGGATTGAGCGCCACCCAGCGGTCGGGAAAGCGCTGCCCGTGCAGGCTTGATCCAATAATCACAAACAGCAGCAGCATATTGCGCATAGTTCCTCCACTGCGAGTTGCTCAGACTCAGAACAAATTTCGCATACGCTGTGTTGATGTGGTACCGGTCCGTACTGCAACGATTGCGCCGCACATGTGTTACTTGGCGTGTTGTTTGCACAACCAACGTGGTGTTTACGTTTTTTCGACTGTTCAATGCGCACTTGCTTTTTGGTTGGAGTTTGTCTCACACTCCAGGTACTTATCGCACGCGCCGATTCCGAGGTCGAATGGTGGGGTGTATTCGGTGGCTGGTCGCTCCTTGATCACCGCGCATCTATCCCGGTGTACGATGGGCAGCCGGAGTGTGGCGTATTCACGCGTGGACACTCCAGCGGCATCCTGCTCGGCGTTAGCTACGATCGGCCGTTGCTCCCATGGATCGAAGGGAGTGTACGCGTTACGTTCTGGCATCGCCCGGCACGACTGGAACTTACGACCGACAATGGATTGGAAGCCTATGACCCTGAGCAAGGAGCCTACGTCCCATATTTGCGGCGGCACGTGTGTAACGCAACATTGCTCTATCTTGGTCTCGAGCTGAGCGGGCGGATCTATCCATTGCGTGCGTTTGGTCTGGAGCTGCCACTCTGGCTTCGCGTCGGCGGAGATGTCTCACATCCGGCGTTCGGTGCCGACTATGAACAAACCGAAGAGATTGTCCAGCCCGCAGCGCTAGTTTTTCCCGATGGAACGCGTCGCCATACGATTGCGCGCGGCGCAATTCCCGATGCAGTGACGACCTATGGTGCACTCGCGTCGTTGGGCGCCACTCTTCCGCTGCGGAATCGGCTCGCCCTCGTGCCGGAAGTTGGCATCCGCTACGGTCTCGGCTCGATTCGCTCCACCTACCAGTGGACCGTCCACGCTGCATTTGCCGCAGTAGGCGTTCGTGTGAACTTGAGCGCTCCACCACCAGAGCCGCTGCATCCACTACCACCGCCCCCACCACCTCCTCCAGAAAAGACTCCTCCAGCGCTCCTTGCGCTTTCTCTTGCATCGCCTGAACCGATCGCCGTTCAGGAAGCGATTGTGACGGAGACCTTTCCGCTCCTTCCGTACGTGTTCTTCGATAGTGCGTCGAGTGTGATTCCACCGCGCTACCTGCCGCCGATCGATCCCGAGAGATTTGCTGATTCGTTGCTCCCGCGCTCGACGCTGGGGATTTACTATCACCTGCTGCATATCCTCGGCAAGCGGCTTGCTGCTGATACTACAGCAGTGCTGCTCATTACAGGTACGACCGACGGGCGCGAAGTTCCGCCTGCAGAGCAGCCGATTCTTGCCCGTGCCCGCGCAGAGGCGATCGCCAGCTACCTTGCCAGTCGCTGGCATCTGCGACCAAGCCAGCTTGTCGTTCGAACAAGCCCAACGCCGAGCATCCCCACCAATCCTGCCTATCCGGAAGGCCTGGTCGAAAATCGCCGCGTTGAACTTGCCAGCCAGCAGCAGTCGGTGTTCGCTCCTATTGTGCATGAGCGCTTCCGTGAGTACATTGTCCTCCGAAACCGTGCGACGCTCCGCACTGGATACACTCTCCCACCTACTCGCTGGGAACTTGAAGCTCGCTACGGTAGTGCTCTGCTCGCTCGGCGTCAAGGGTACGGCACGCTACCATCGGTCGTGGGGATTGAGCTTGACACCGCAGCGTTAGCAGCAATTGCTCCGCAGATTGCCGAACGTGATTCGATCGAATGTGCGCTTCGCATTGAAACAGCCGACGGTCGCCAGCAGCAGAGCCGCACCTTCCTTCCGATCGTTCGAACGATGAGCAAATTCGAACGCCGACTACTCAGCTTGGTTGTCTTCGATTTCTACCGCGCGAACCTATCCCCGCCA
>BEHW01000103.1 GCA_002898675.1 bacterium HR20 | reverse complement strand
CCATCCCATTGGCGGTATGCACCGTATTCGACTGCAAGCAGGAGCTTGTTGTCAGGTGACTTCCGCTGATAGCCAAGCAGTGTGCCATCGGCATCGAGTTCTGCAATGTCCACGTAGCTTGAATCCCGATGGGCAAGCAGCGTAGTGCCTTTTTCTGCACGATAAGCGAGGAAGCGGTAGCTCGAATCAGGGAGCGGAAGCTCGCAGCGGAGCAGTGCAAACAGATCCTCCCGCTCAATCGGAAACGGGATGCGCCGCGCAGCATCGCGGAGCGGCAGTTGTGCGGTGTACGCTTCCATCGCGAGTGCATCGAGAACTACCAGCTCGTCGCGCGTGCAGTATGCACGTGCAGCGACGATACCGAGCGGACCGTAGATCGTGCCTTCAAGCGAGTCACGGGCGGCAATCCGTATGGTGTACGATCCACTTGCCGCAAGCGACGGACTGCGGACATCGAGCGAGCCTTGCACGACGCACCGGCTGCAGAATGGTTTGACAGTCGGAATCGTCTGCGACTGCGCTGGTATGGCGATGGCCCCCGTGGAATCACTTGCGCGTGGAGTTGATGTGTATGGCGCTGCCGTTCGGCATGCACCTATCCCTACCGCGACAACAAGCGGAACTAAACACCAAGCGACTATGTTTGCCAGCGTAGTTTGCAATTGGTTCTGTGCCATCACAATCGAGCTGTGCGATGGTGTACATAACGCGACGGGCAACATTTTCTGCTTCACATCGGCTCCACAACCCATTGCTGAGCGATGCAGACAACGAGCGCATCTACGACAAGTGCAACAATCCACGGGGGCATGGCCATAACTACGTACTCGAAGTTACGGTGCGTGGTGTGCCTGATCCGACGACGGGGTACGTGCTCGATTTGAAGCTGCTTCGCGACATTATCGAAGAGCATATCATCGCGAAAGTGGACCACCGGCACCTCAACGAAGACGTAGATTTCCTCCGTGGCATTATTCCGACGGCTGAAAATTTGGCGTGGGCGTTCTGGCGTATCCTCGAACCACACATCCCCGCCGGCACGCTCCACTCGATCAAGGTGTACGAGTCGGAGAACAATTTCGTCGAATATCGTGGCGAGCCGATGGAAGTACCGCGCTACTGTGTTGAACACATCGAGCATGTGCAATGAACCTCGAGCAGAAAAACGGTAACGGATGCGTTGCGATTGAGCAGCTGCAATCCTTCGATGCCAATGGGAACATGCCAATTCCCGATCACGAACGGCAGCGGATGATCGAGCAACTCGAGCAAAAGTTTGCCGAAATGATGGACATTCTCCGCATTGATCGCACACGCGATCCGAACAGCCGTGAAACGCCGCGGCGGCTTGCGCGCATGTGGGTCAACGAGCTGTTCATCGGGCGCTACACGCCTCCACCGCCGGTGACAATCTTTCCCAATCGCAAAAACGTCAACGAGCTGATCATCAGCAAAGGAATCAAGGTGATGTCCGTCTGCTCGCATCACTGGCAGCCGATCAGCGGCACGTGCACGATTGGCTACATGCCCGGCGACTATATCATCGGGCTTAGTAAGCTGACGCGCATTGTCGAATGGTTCTCCCGGCGAGGGCAAATTCAGGAGGAAATGGGCGAGCAGATCGCTGACTACCTTGAAAGCATGCTCAAGCCGCGTGCACTCGGCGTGATCATCACTGCAAAGCATTACTGCATGATCGCACGCGGCGTCGAAGCTGATCATGAGCAAAGCGACATGATTACCTCCGTCCTACGCGGGGCGCTACAGCACGATGCAAACTTGCGGAATGAGTTTTTTCGCCTTGCGCAGTCTTGACAATGGCATCCATTCGCTACGAGCAGCCGTTCTGGTGTCGTGGAGTGCTCGTTGCAGGCGTTGACGAAGCTGGGCGTGGCTCGCTGGCAGGGCCGGTCGTTGCTGCTGCTGTCGTCCTCCATCCCGACAGTAGCTCACTGTGTCGTCGGGTGCGCGATTCGAAGGAACTCAACCTGCGAATGCGAGAGGAACTCTACGAGGAGATCACCTCCTCAGCAGTGGCGTGGAGTGTTGGGGTTGCCAGTGTGAAACTCATTGAGCAGCGCAACATCCTCGGCGCAACGATGCACGCGATGCAGCATGCCGTCGAGCAGCTTGGCTGTTCAATCGCGCATGTCTTTGTTGATGGGCCGCACCATCCATTGCTTGTGCAGCCTACGACAGCCATTGTCGGTGGAGATCGGCGTTCTGCTTCGATTGCTGCTGCTTCCATCATTGCGAAAGTCACTCGCGACCGCCTGATGGTAGAGCTTGCACGGCAGTACCCGCATCACGGATTCGATCGGCACAAAGGCTATCCAACCGCAGAGCACTTTGCTGCACTCGATCGCTGGGGACCAACGCCGGAGCATCGAGCGTTGTTTTTGACCAAGTGGCGCGCACGTTCCGGGCAAGCGCAGTTGCTGTAATTTGCATTTGCCGCCGAGAACAATCTTCCTCTGGATTTGTGGACATTCTCTTCGAACGCATCCGCATTGTCAGTCCGCTTGAGCAGCGCGACGAAGTCGCATACCTTTGGATACGCGATGGAATCATCGTCTACTGTGGCACCAATCCACCCGAGGGTGTATCGCCCGCTACTGAGCGAATTACTGCTCATGGCTGGATGGCAGCGCCAGGTTTTGTGGATATGCACGTCCACCTGCGCGAGCCAGGTCAGACCCACAAGGAAACAATCGCCACTGGAACGGCGGCTGCAGCAAATGGGGGATTTACGGACATTGTCTGCATGCCGAATACAGAACCGGCGATTGATTCACCAGCGGTTATCGAGTACATCCGCAACCGTGCTACAGGACTTGTCAATGTCCACATCTGTGCTGCAATAACGCTTGGGCGCCGTGGGGAAGTGCTCTCCCCGATGCACGAGCTCATCGAGGCAGGCGCGGTGATGTTCTCCGATGATGGATCGTGTGTGCGGAATGCCGAAGTGATGCGGCGAGCGTTTCTCTATGCTTCGCCCTTCGATGCGCTCCTCAGTCAGCACTGCGAGGAGCATTCCATCACCGAAGGGTTCGACATGCACGACGGCGCAATTGCTGCACGGCTTGGCTTGCGTGGCTATCCGAGTGTTGCTGAGGAGGTCATCATTGCACGCGACATCTTGCTTGCGGAGGCATGCGGGAACCGTCGCTACCACATTTCGCATTTGAGCACGCGTGGTGGGATTCGCCTCCTTCGCCTTGCGAAAGCCTGGGGATTGCGTGTCAGTGCGGAAGTGACACCCCATCATTTTACGCTCACGCACGAAGCGGCCGATGGCTACAACACCAACGCGAAGATGAACCCACCACTCCGTGAGCGTGACGATGTCGAAGCGATTATCGAAGCGCTTGCCGATGGGACGATTGATGCGATTGCGACCGATCACGCTCCCCATACTGCGGAAGAAAAGCAACAGCCATTTCCACTTGCACCCAATGGCATCATCGGTCTGGAGACAGCTGTCGGGTTGGCACTGACGGAGCTCTACCATCGCCGTGGGCTGCCGCTTCGGCGCATTGTCGAACTGATGAGCGTGGGGCCACGGCGTGTTCTCGGGCTTGAGCAGCCACGTATTGCTCCGGGAGCGCCAGCAGTGCTAACGATCGTGGCACTCGATGAAGAATGGACTGTCGAGCCGGAGCGATTTCGTTCGACGGCGCGCAACACCCCGTTTGCACACTGGCAGCTTCGTGGTAAGCCTCGCTTTGTTCTCAACAACGGCATGCTGTGGAGGTGCCAGCTATAGGAGCATGCGGTATGATTTGGAAGCAGTGTGTAATTTTGTGCCAGTGCTGCACGTGCCCCGAGTGTGGCAATGCAATCAACCCGATGCTTGCTCGCTGCTGCGTGCATGTCAGTTGTACCAAATGCTACTGAGCTCGTATGCGATGGCTCGTTACGTTCCTTGTCGCTTTCGTTGCGATGACTTTTGCCGCTTGTAATATCCGCGGCTTTTTTATTTCCCAAACCGACGACCCCGTTTGGAACGGACCAACGGAGGAGCAACAAGCTGGCGGTGGAGAGCAATCTCTCGGTGCAAAGCTCTTCAACAAGAACTGCGCCTCGTGTCACCAAACGACAGGGAAAGGAATCGCCGGAAGTATTCCGCCGCTGGCAGGCTCAGCGCTCGCCAATAGCGAGGATGTCACCAAGCCGATCCGCATTGTGCTCCATGGATTTCGTGGAGCGATTATCCGGAATGGTGTCAAGTACAACGGCGTGATGCAGCCGTGGCATTCAGTCTTCAACGATGAGGAGATTGCAGCGATCCTGACCCACGTCCGTACCAGCTGGGGTAATACTGGCGGCGAAGTCAAACCGGAAGACGTCGCGCGGGTGCGAGAAGCAACGAAAAATCGCACGACGCAATACACGGAAGCAGAACTCGAGCAACCACTCTAATGCCCGCTACTGCTGTTTCTGCTCTCGCATCCCAGGCGGAGACGCCCGCACGAACGCGTAGAGTGCGTTCGTTCATCGAACTATCGAAGCCTGGCATCACGTTGATGGAGGTTGTCACCGCAGCAGTTGGGTACTGGGTCGCCCAGCCATGGCTCCATCGTGATCTCTGGACAGTGCTCTGGCAGTTGTTGGTGCTTTCGGTGGGTGTTCTCTTTCTCGGAGCGAGTGCAGGTGCATTCAACCATCTCCTCGAGCGACGGAGCGATGCGGCGATGCAACGCACGTCGCTCCGTCCACTGCCAGCAGGGAGAATCTCCCCAGGTGCAGCATACGCTTACGCATGGTCCCTCCTTGGAGTGGGCACGATTACGCTTCTTCTTCTTGGCTGGACAGTTGCTATGTTGGGAATGACGACGGTTGCACTCTACGCATTGCTCTACACCCCGCTCAAAACCAAAACAGCGCTCGCGCTCTACCTCGGCGGTATTCCCGGTGCACTGCCGGTTGTCGGTGGCTGGGTTGCTGGGGGAGGGGAGCTTTTCTCTCCAGAAGCAGCTATCCTTGCAGCGATCATGTTTTGGTGGCAATTGCCGCACTTTTTGGCACTTGCGATACTGTACGCTGATGACTACCGTCGTGGCGGCATCGTATTGCTCGGCGATGGGAACGCACATCGGCTTGCGGTGCACACGCTGATCTACGCACTATTGCTCGTGTTATCGAGCATTGCGTGGTGGATAGGGGGGAATGGCGGCACACTCTATGCCATAGGATGCGGAACATTGAGTGCCTGGTTGCTTGTTCGTTGCATGCAGCTTGTGCGCCAGCCAACGTTGTCGAACGGCCGGCATGTACTGATTGCGACGTACATGTTCCTGATGGGCTTGTTCCTCCTTGCAGCGGTGGACTTGCGATGAAGCATCACATTGCAGCGTTTGCGATGCTTACTGTTGTCGCAATTGTCGGCTGCCAGCGAAGCTCAGAGGCTGTATGGGATGAGCTTCCGCGTATCAAACAAGCGCCATCGTTTGTGGTGACCAATTACGACGGTCAGCAGCTTTCCAGCGAGCAGCTTCGCGGCCGTCCGTGGGTTGCTTCGTTCATGTTCGCAACCTGCCAAGGGGTTTGTCCGATCATGAATCGGCATGTGGCGGAGTTGCAGCAGCAGTTTGGAGATTACGTCCGCTTTGTTTCCTTCAGTGTAGATCCAGAAACAGACAGCCTGTCGGTTTTAGCATCGTATGCACGCGAGTATGGCGCTCGGCCAGATGTGTGGTACATCACACGGACGACGCTCGACTCGGTTCGGATGCTCTCGCGCGATGGCTTTTTGCTCTCCGATCCGAAGACGCCAGATCTCCATAGCTCGCGATTTGCGCTTGTTGATGAACAAGGGCAGATTCGTGGCTACTTCAACAGTCTCGATACAGCCGACGTCGCGCGGCTTCGCCAGCTGTTGGCAGCGTATGTGGAACGCAAGCGGGTAGCAGTGCAATGAGCCGAATCCTCCGAAGCATACCGGACGAGACGCTCCGCATTGCGATCTACGCGACCGCACTTGTGGTCGCTGCGCTTGTAACATTCATCATCACCAATCCTGGTGTGCTGCGGATTGGCACCTTCGATGTTTCGTATGCACCGGCGTTTCACGCGTTTCTCAATGGCACAGTTGCGGTACTCTTGTGCATTGGATACGTCGCGATTCGCCGGCGGAGGATCGCACTACACCGAACACTCATGTTGAGCGCCTTCGGCCTTTCGACGCTATTTTTGATTTCGTACGTGATTTATCACACGCAGAAGGCCGAGCCAGTCTACTTTAGTGGCACAGGCCTTGCGCGGGCGATTTACCTCGTTGTGCTCATCTCGCACATTCTTCTGGCAGCGGGGATTGTTCCGCTGGCGCTTTTCACGATCGCGCGCGGCTGGCGTGGCGAATATGCCCGCCATCGGCGCATCGCGCGGTGGACATTGCCGCTGTGGCTCTACGTCGCCGTCACCGGCGTTGCTGTTTACGTCATGCTCTACGCATGGCGCCCGTAGTCGAACAATCGTGCAGGAACAATGTTTTCGCAGCGTGTTGACCGAATACTCAAAGCTTCGATCCTCGGTGGTGGGGCGGTGCTCACCGTCGGTGCGTTGGTGCTCTACTTCGGTATGCGCAATGACGTAACCGACGTTGGCTATCGTCCTCAGCAACCTGTGCCGTTTTCCCACAAGCTGCACGTCGGCGAGCTTCAAATTCACTGCCAATACTGCCATGCAGGCGTCGAAGTCTCCGAGCACTCGCCGGTGCCGACAACGAGCACGTGCATGGGCTGCCACATTGTGATCAAAGCGGAAAGCCCTAAACTCCAACTTGTGCGGGATAGTTGGGAGAAAGGAATTCCGATCCAATGGCGCAGAGTCCACAAGCTCCCCGACTACGTCCACTTCAACCACT
>BEHW01000102.1 GCA_002898675.1 bacterium HR20 | reverse complement strand
ATTGACGAGATTTTCGACGCAAATGATTTCACGCTCCGCGCACTCCTTTCCCTGCTCAACGAGCGGCGGCTCGTCCGCGGAGTGCACCACCAGCCAGCACGGATCCACACCGTTATCGCCGCAACGAACTACCTCCGCGTCAGTGAGGTCACCGAAGCGATTCTCGACCGCTTCCTCTATAAGGCGCTCATCCTACCGGACAAGGATCCCTACACGCAGTTCAAGATCGCGCAGAAATATCTGGTCCACGGAGGCAAGCCTGCCGAGCCACCGCAGAAGATCCCATTTGCCGAGCTCAAGTACATGCACTCGATCATCACAGGAACAAACCCAGCGATTACGATTCGGATTCGTCCCGAAGACCTCTACTTTGCCAACCTCGTTGTTGGGCATTTCGAGCACTTGCGCAACCGCGCACTCCGCGAGTCGCACCGTGGCCAGGCAGCCGAAACGTACCGGGAGTTCTACATCTCGCCACGCACACAGGCGAAGTCACTGGATCTGCTCCGTGCGCTTGCGCTCCTTCGGGCACGAACGCATGTGACGCACGAGGACATCAGCAAGCTCTACTTCATCTTCGCCACCGTTGGCGTCCCCGAGGAAATTGCATTGTTCAAAAAGTCGTTCGAGACGATCCAGAACTCGCTTGTGTCTTCCAACGGTCTCGAGCAGATCGCAACGCTGCTGGCATTCGAGACGCTCTTGCAGCACATTCGCCAAGACCGCAGCATTCTCGAACAGCCGCTCGGTGAACTTGCGACCACACCGATTCGACGTACGTTCATCGAGTGGTTCAGGGAAACGTTTGGTGGTGTTGATCGAACAGTGGCGCAGAACCGCCGGCAGCTGGAGCAATTCATCGCCGAGTTCGTTCCTGCAACGGAAGAAGTGCGTGAGCTCAAGCGTGCCGTCGAGCATCTGATGACCCGGGTGTTTCAGGAAATCGAGCGTGACCAAGCACGCGAAGAAGAGCGCCGCCGACGTCGCCAGCAGCGAGAAGGTTCATCGGGGCTGTAGGGTCTTTGCAGAGTACGCAGAGGTGAGGCAGCTGGAGACTCTACCGCTTAGCTGAGATACCGCTGCAGCCGCTCCAGGATCATGCGCTTGGGCACTGCACCGACGATGGTGTCCACAAGCTTCCCCTCGTGGAAAAGAAGCAGCGCAGGAATCGAACGCACACCGTATTCCATCGGGGTGCGTGGGTTGCTATCAACATCCATCTTCGCGATCTTGACTTTGCCGCTGAGTTCCTCGGCAAGCTCGTCAATGATGGGCGCAATTTGGCGGCACGGACCACACCATGCAGCCCAGAAATCAATCAACACCGGCAGAGACGAGCGGAGAACCTCTTGTTCAAAGCTCTCATCGGTCAGATGGATCGGTTGCGTAGATACCTCCATCGGAGATACACACGGGGAATGTTGGAACTAAATGCTCTCTGAGTGCCGCCAGTTGCCCTCAAAAGCAACATGTGCAGCATTTAAGCGAAGCAAAAATAACAGTACGCTTGCGCCGTGGTGGTTAGCTGCGCGATGGCACGGTACCCGTGACGATGACGCAGCACGCAATTGCATCTTTGCAGCAGAATGAAACGCATTCTGCAAACGCTTCGCTCTTGGTTTGGTCGGTTGCCACTTCGGTGGCGACTGACGCTATGGTATGCAGTGCTGATTACGCTTGCACTTGCTGCCTTTGCGGGAGCGCTCTATCGCACTGTGTCGGCGAGCTTGCACAAAAATCTCGATACATCGCTCGGGCGAGTAGCGACTTCGCTCGATTACATCATCAAGCAAAAGCAGCAGGAATCACGAATGCCACTGCGACGGCCGTTCCGCCGTCGTCACGGGGTGGTTTTGTTCGAGCAACCACCCCTCCGCCGCGACACACTTGGAGCCGATTCGCTCGGCAGCGAACCCGACGTCGTTTGGATGGCGATCTACGAGCACATTCTCTTCAATGCGCGGACGTTCCTGATCCAGATCGCTGATACGTCGGGAACGATTCTGTGGCGCTCAGCGGGAACCCAAGACACGCTGCCAACCTTCTGGGAGCTTGTGCAGTCCGAGCCGCTGCCGCCGCCGTATCCGTTGCTCAAGACCGTTGTTGTCGGTGGGCAGCACTACCGCGTTGCAGCGGTTCGCTCGCCGCTGGTGGAGATTGTTGTTGGCTATCCACTGACGGAAATCGAGCAGACGTTGGGAGAGCTTTTTGCAGTACTCAAAATTGGGCTGCCGCTTGTGGTTGTCATCGCCGTGATTGGTGGATACTGGCTTGCACGTTCGTCGCTTCGGCAGGTGGATCTCATCACGCGCACAGCACAAGAGATAACCGCGCACCATCTCGACCGACGCTTGCCGATGCCTGCATCCGGTGATGAAATCGCCCGTTTGACGGCAACCCTCAACGACATGATTGCGCGGCTGGAACAGTCGTTCCAGCAGATCCAGCGGTTTACCAGTGATGCGTCGCATGAATTGCGCACACCACTGGCAATCCTGATGGGCGAGCTTGAATTGATGCTTCGCCGACCACACACTGCGGAAGAATACCAAGCAGCGCTTGCCAGTGCGTTGGAAGAAGTCGGACGGCTTTCGAAGGTTGTCGAGGGTTTGCTTGAGCTTTCTCGCGCTGAGTCTGGACAGACGCAGATGGACTGGGAACGGCTCAATTTCACAGAACTTGTCGCTGCGGTTGCTGAAGATTTTGCTGTGCTTGCTGAAGAGCACGGCATCGCGCTGACGACAACGCTCCAGCCGTTTGTGCAAATTGTCGGCGATCGGGCGCGGCTGCAGCAGGTTGTTATCAACTTGCTCGACAACGCAATCAAATACACTCCACGCGGCGGAGCTGTCTGCGTTCAGCTTCACGTCGAGGATGCAAGCGCCGTCCTGATGGTGAGCGATACCGGTATTGGCATCCCTGCCGATGATCTCCCCCATATTTTCGATCGGTTCTATCGCGTGGACAAGGCGCGTCACCGTACCCCTGGTGGAAGTGGGTTGGGACTTTCGATCGTGCAGTGGATCGTCCAGGCACATCACGGCACAATCAACGTTGAAAGCAGCGAAGGCAGTGGTACAACCTTCCGCATTCGGCTACCCCTCGATCCACGCGACGGACGAGCGTATGCCGAAAGTGAACGTGTTCAACCAGTACGCAGCAGATGACTATGAACAACCTCCGTCAAATGCTCGAGGAAAGTATTGCATACCTCCGCCAGCAGACACAATGGGAACCCCACGTTGCGGTTGTGCTCGGCTCCGGGCTGCAACGCTTAGCAGATGCATGCGAACACGAGCATGCCATTCCATATCACGAGATTCCCCACATGCCGCGTTCGACCGCACCGAGCCATCGTGGGCTGCTGCTGTTTGGTACATGGTCCGGTGTACCAGTTGTAATCATGCAAGGGCGGGTGCACTACTACGAAGGCTACTCGATGCAGCAAGTGACCTATGGAGTACGGCTGCTCCGCGCACTCGGTGTGCAGACGCTGGTGCTAACCAATGCGGCAGGTGCGCTCAATCCGCTTTTCCGACGGGGGGATGTCATGCTCATTGCGGACCACATCAACCTAATGGGGGATAGCCCGCTCATCGGCCCCAACGATGATACGCTGGGCCCCCGTTTTCCGGATATGAGCGATCCCTATTCAGAGAGGCTTCGAGCGATAGCACGGACGGTTGCATTAGAGAACCGCATCCTTCTCCGCGAAGGAGTACTGGTTGCTGTCCATGGTCCGAACTTGGAAACGAAAGCAGAGTACCGATTCCTCCGTGCGATCGGTGCAGATGCAGTGGGGATGAGTACCGTGCCCGAAACGATCGCAGCAGTGCACAGTGGTATGCAGGTGCTTGCATTTTCTATCTTGACCGACGAGTGCTTTCCCGATGCACTCCGTGCGGTGACTGCTGAGGAGATCATCGCAGCAGCCGAGGAAGCAGCGCCGAAGTTGGAACGGATCGTTTCAGGTGTCCTTCCGCACCTCCGTTAGCGTCAGCGAAACTTGTCACTGTCGAAAAGTGTTGACACCACCGCTGGACCGCTGCGAAACAAACGTGCAGGACTTCGAATTGCTATGCAGCGCCATTGCACATTTTTTGTTCCGCAGGGCGGAACAATCACCGAAATGGCACGGTATTTTCCGCTGTATTTCCATAGCCACCATCACGACGAAAGGAGGCACCAATGAAAAAGGTCGCGCTTGCGCTCGTAGGAGCAGGAAACATTGCGCAGAGCATCCACCTCCCAATTCTGCGACGGTTGCCGTCGGTGGAGCTCGTTGCGATCTGTGACCGGAACTATTCGAAAGCGCGTGCAGTTGCCGAACGCTTCGATGTTCCGTACGCTGTGCGTTCGGTAGAGGAGCTTCGCTCCCTCCCAATTGCGGCAGTGGACGTCTGCAGCTCGACCAGTACACATGCTGAACTTGTCTCGGCATGCATCGAAGCAGGGTGGGATACCTTCGTTGAGCGTCCCCTGGCACTGACGAGCGACGAAGCTGCGCTGCTTGCAGCAAAAGCCCGGCGGCAGGGGGTCAAACTCATGGTTGGCATGAACCATCGGTTCCGTAGCGACGTCGTTTTGATGAAGAATTACATCGAGCAACAGCAGCTCGGGCATGTGTACTACGCCAAAGCAGGGTGGCTCAAGCCATTTATGGGCGATAACCGTCTGCAGATGCTCGCGATGCAGCATGGTCGTGGTGTTCTCTTCGAGCTTGGGCTCGTCATCGTGGATCTGCTGCTCTATCTGTTCCGCTCGACGACGGTACGCTCGGTGTCTACATCACTGTTTTACAACGCACATCCAACAGTCGAGGACGTTGCGATTGCGACGATCAACTTCGCTGATGGCAGCGTCGCATCGCTCGAGACGAGTTGGTCACTTGTTCGACCGGAGGACCTGTTCTACTGCAACGTGTACGGACGGAATGGGAGTGCGTTCATCAATCCGTTCAAGGTCGTCCGTCAGCGTGAATCTGGTGTTTCGATCATAGCTCCACCCCAACGGGGATCGAACGTGGAAGCCTACACGCGGGCGTACGAAGCAGAACTCAAGCACTTCATCGCAGGCATCCAAGGACTGGTGCCGATTATCTCGACAGCTGACGAAGCAGTCGAGCGAATGCGTGTGATTGAAGCCCTCTACCAGTCTGCACTGCAGCAGACAGAGGTACAGGTTCCAGGCGATGACTGCGTGTACGCATAGAAAAACGTTCGCTTGTGCGATCTACCTATCCCGGAGTACATCCACCCGAAGCGGTCGCTTGTCGCTCAGCAGCGGCCGCTTGTTGTTTTTGTACCCTGAAATAGTATTTTCGGACCGCCTGTCGAACAATTAATTGGAGCTCGCGATGATGACGCGGCAGATGATTGTACTGGTTGGGGTATTCCTCCTCGCACTCGCTGCAAGTTCTGCCCAGCAGCAGCGGCATAACATGGCGATCTTCGACACGCTCGCAGGAAAAACCGTCATCAAGCTCTACTCGAAGGGGGTGCTCGATACGATCATCGTACTCGACAACAAGACCCCAACGAAGAACAATATGCTCCAATCTCGGCAAGAGGCGAAGAAGTCCTCGCGCGAACGAACCACGTCCCCAACAGGGCCAGCATTTCCGGACAAATCTCATGCAAATCGTTCGCACCAACAAGACGATGCTTCATGGAATGCTATGGTCCATCAAGGAGCGGAAGCTCTGGAATATTGGAAGAAGATCGAACGGTACCTGCAACAAGCTGCTGAATACCGAAAGCAAGCCGAGCGCTACGCCAAGGACATTGAACACTACGCAAAAGAAGCCGAGCGCTACGCAAAGGAGGCTGAGCGATTAGCAAAAGAGGGAAAGCTTTCCCCACAACAGAGCCAGCGATTTAATCAGGATGCACCCGCGCACCCACAACCTGACGATCGAGTTGCTCAACCGCCACATCGGCTCTACCCTCCAGAAATTCTGTTGCCACCAGCGCCACGATTTGAGAAACATTCTCAGCTCGATAGCGTGTGGCAGCAGTTGCGGCCGCAACTTGACCACATTCGCGATCTCCTGCGACAATATGATTGGCAATCCTATGCCCAAGACACCGCGGTAGGGCAAGTGTTCGATCCGCGCATGTTCGATCGCATGATAGACGATTTTAACGCAGCCTATCAACAAGCACTAATCGAACTGGAGAATTTCAACAAACGCTACCTTGAGCAGCTTCGCCAGATGATAGAACAACTTCAGCCACAGCTGGAGCAACTCCGCCGAGAGCTCGAGCGTCATCCCCGTCGCAATCGTCGCTGATTCGGATGCCGCAGTACGCTGACTACGTCGTCGTTGGAAGTGGAATTGCGGGGCTCTATTTTGCGCTCAAAGTTTCGGACAGCGGCAGCGTCATCATTCTAACGAAAAAGCAGCAGGCCGAATCGAATACGAACTACGCCCAAGGCGGCATCAGCGCCGCTATTGCGGAGACTGACTCGTTCGATGCGCATATCGAGGATACCCTTCGCGCTGGTGCAGGGCTGTGCCATCGCGCGGCAGTAGAAGTGATGGTTCGCAGTGCTCCCCACGTCATCGAAGAGCTTTGCACGCTAGGGGTTCACTTTACCCGACGCGGACGCACACTCGATCTCGGCAGAGAAGGAGGACACAGCCACAACCGTATCGTCCATGCGCGGGATGCAACGGGGCGCGCAATCGAAGCAGCACTGCTCGATGCGTTAGCACAACGGACCACCGTCCACATCGTCGAGCATGCGACCGCAGTTGAGCTGATGACCGACCATCACCGCCGCGGTGGAAAGCGCTCAGCGGCGCCGACGTGCTATGGCGTCTATGCACTCTTGCCCAATGGGCAGGTCGAGCGGTTCTTTGCACGCGCAACGTTGCTGGCAACTGGTGGATGCGGGCAAGTCTATGCGCATACGACCAATCCGCCGATTGCGACGGGCGACGGCGTTGCGATGGCATACCGTGCCGGTGCGACCATCGCCAATATGGAGTTCATCCAGTTCCATCCGACTGCGCTTTATGATCCCAGCCGTCCAGGGCCGGCGTTCTTGATTAGTGAGGCTGTCCGGGGTGCGGGTGCAGTGCTCCGTAATTGCGGCGGTGAACGCTTCATGGTGCGCTATGACGACCGCGCGGAACTTGCCCCGCGCGATGTAG
>BEHW01000101.1 GCA_002898675.1 bacterium HR20 | reverse complement strand
ATAGGCGATCCATCCGTAGAAGCCGCTATTGCTTGGTTCCGGGAATTTTTGCAGGAAGAGTTCGATGCCGTACGATTCGCCTGTTGCGCTGTTGACGGGAATAGTCGTCAGTGAATCGCCAATCGTTGCCACTGGCTGCGTCCAGCCATCGCGTGTGCGATAGAGTGAATCAGGTAAGCCAGGAATTTTTTCGACTTTCCAGACCGTCCCTTGCACCACTTTCGGCAAGATGAGGTCGCTGAAGCCTTTGTAGTACCCCTCGATGCGGAAAAGCCACTGGGGACTCAGTTGGTGCTCGATACCGACAATGTTGTGCACTGCCCGTTCAGCCCGCAGGGAACGGACATTGTCACTTGTCAGGTCGAGGAAGACTTGTTGGTCGAAGAGCTTTTCGTAGCCTGGGGATTGGTAGTAGATTCCCCATGCTGCGCGGAGGGTGGTTGTCGGCGACAGAGCATACGAAGCCGAAAGACGCGGTGCCAAGTACCCTTTCTCGAGCAAGGCGTAGTAGTCGAATCGGGCGCCAAGCGTCACTGTCAGTTGCTTGAGAACACGCCAGCGATCTTGTGCGTAGAGACCGCTGCGGAAGTAGTGGATGCCTTGCTCGACTGATTCGGGAAGTGGTGGCGCTGTAGGGTTTGCAGCGCGGAGTGCCTTCAGTCGGGGGTCAAAATCAAAGAATGCAGTGATTCCCGTGTAGAGCCAATCCTGCTGCAATCCAAAATCGAGCGTGTGGAGCGAGTCGAGTTGCCAACTGTTGTCCACTTTGATCGAGGTCTTCTGGAAGCGGAAACCGCTTTCTCCGCGCACACTGAAAAGCGTCGGTACATCTACGCCAGCTTGGCGGAGCGAGTCTTGCAGTCGCTTGAAATCTTCGTTACTCAGTGGGCCGCCCTCCGCACTGCTGTTGAGCAGCGCCGAGCCTCCAACACCGCCGAAGCTGTTAGCTCCGTAGTTGGCGTAGTACGATAGCCCAACGTTTGAGACGAAGCTCCGCGCTGGTGTCCACTGCCAGGTGAGACCGTAGGCATCATTGTAGCTGCGGTCAACGATGCTAACAGAGTCTGCGGTTTTGCGGCTCGCGCCAGAGGTGAATTCTGTGTTGTCGCGGCTGGTAAGGACTGTGGCGGAGATTCTATGCCCAGTGGCTGGAGCGAGGGTGAGTTTCAGTTGGAGATCGCGGAAATTCGGAAGAGCAACGTCGCCATCAACCGCACCAGTTGCGCGAAGAATTGGACCTGCAATCAGGTCGTAGTATGTCCTCCGAGAAGAAAGAAGCCACGACCCATTCCAGAACGGCAGCGCGCCTTCGGTGATGACGTTTGCGTTGGTGATATTGACGTTGAGCTTCCCTGTGATGAAGCCTTTGTCGGTCAATCCATCGCGATTGCGCACATCGAGTACGGCGGAGAGGCGGTCTCCATACTGCGCTGGGAAGCCGCCGGTAAGGAGCGAGATGCTGCTGACGGTCTCTGGATTGAACAGTGAGATGAAGCCATAGAGGCGATAGGGGTTGAACAGCTCGATGTTGTCCAGCAGAATCAAATTCTGGTCAGGTCCTGAGCCGCGGACGATAAGTTGGGAGGAAAAATCGCTCGGTGCTGTTACGCCTGGGAGATTCTGCAGCGTGCGAAAGACATCTTCGATGCCGCCGGCTTTGTATTTGGCCTCGCGGGGATCAACCGTTAGCACGCTTGTTCGGGTGTCGGTCTGCTCTTGGAGACGTCGCGTGGCTGTCACCTCGACTGCTTGCGCTTCAATACTCTCCTGGCGAAGTACGATGCGGAGCTGCTCGGTCTTTCCTGCACTAACTGTGATAGTTGCCAAATAGCGATCGTAGCCGATTGCTGAGACCTCGATCCGATGGCGCCCGGCGGGAATATTCCGAACGCTGAACGTCCCGTCGCTGCGGGTTACAGCGCCACGTTGGAGATCGGGCAACTTGACTGTTGCGCCCACGATGGGGTTGCGCTTTTGGTCAGTAATTGTACCCTCCAAGTGCCCGAATTGGGCGTTGGCAGTTAGCGCAGTGATAAGGAGAGCATGCAAAAGAAAAAAGCTGGCTCGCATCATGATGATCGGCGTGACGGATAGCGTAAAAACGTTGCACCAGCAAAGAAAGTTTCTTCGCAAGTGTATTCGAGCCGCCATCGTCTGGGGCAATATAGCACGCGAGATCTTCCAGAATGGAACGGTGCGGTAGTGTTCGTTGGCTATATTTGCTATGCGTGCACCGGTGGTGTGCTCGTGTGGTGTATGTTCCACTGCTGGGGAGGACCAGCAATGAAGTTCACTGTTGACCACGACGACAACGTCGTCATCTTTACACTCAAAGAGCAGCGCCTCGATTCGAGCACAGCGCCCGAGATCAAGGCAGAGCTCCTCATCGTATGCCAGCCGACGATTAGCGCGTTGGTTGTGGACCTCTCGCGCGTGGACTATGCCGACAGTAGCTGTCTGAGCGCATTACTTCTGGCGTATCGCCAACTGCGAGACCACAACATCCCTATTGCACTCGTCGGTGTGCGCGAGACGATTCGGAACCTTTTCCGCATCTCGCAGATGGAGTGGCTCTTTGGGTTCTACCCCACTGTCAAGGCTGCAATGCAGGAGCTGCAAGCGCAAAGTAGCTCTTGACATTGGCTACCTCTGGCATGGACGGGGAGAAGGGAGCGCGTAATTTTGCTGCGAAGTGGTATCCAATGACCGTTTGAACTCGCAGCACCATGACCATTACCTTTCCTGATGGCACACAGCGCCAGTATCCATCCGGCACAACGGGAATGGAAATTGCTCGTTCGATCGGCGAAGGCTTGGCACGTGCAGCACTCGGTATCGTTGTCAACGGCACTGTCTACGACCTTTCGCGCCCGATCTACGAAGACGCGACCGTCCGCATTCTGACGTGGAACGACGAAGAAGGCAAACGCATCTTCTGGCACTCGACTGCGCACCTGATGGCAGAAGCGCTCGAGGCGCTCTACCCCGGAGTGAAATTCGGCATCGGCCCACCGATCGAGCAGGGATTCTACTACGACGTTGACCTTCCCGATGGCCTCACGCTTTCCAGCGATGACTTCCCGCGCATTGAAGAAAAGATGCGCGAGTTGGTCAAGGCGAATAACCCATACGAGCGCATCGAGATTTCTTGGGATGATGCCGTTGCGTACTACCGCCAAAAAGGCGACGAGTACAAACTCGAACTGCTCGAGGAGCTGCGTGGTCAGCCGATTACGTTCTACCGGCAGGGCAACTTCACCGATCTCTGCCGCGGAACGCACGTCCCTTCGACGGGCTACCTGAAATACCCGAAGCTGCTCGCCGTAGCCGGTGCATACTGGCGTGGCGACCATCGGCGCAAGCAGCTCACTCGCATTTACGGCATTTCCTTCCCGAAAAAAGAGCTGCTCGAGGAATTCCTCCGCCAACGCGAGGAAGCTGAGCGCCGCGACCACCGCCGATTGGGACGTGAGTTGAAGATCTTCCTCATTTCGCCGATGGTAGGCAGCGGGCTGCCGATCTGGCTTCCCAATGGCACAGTCATTCGCCGCACCCTCGAAGCATTCTTGCGCAGCGAACAAAAAAAACGCGGGTACCAAGAAGTCATCACACCCCACATTGGGAATCTCGAGCTCTACAAAACCAGCGGGCACTATCCCTACTACGCCGACTCGCAGTTTCCGCCAATGAGCGTCGAAGATGAAGAGTACCTCCTCAAGCCAATGAACTGCCCGCACCATCATCAGATCTACGCCAGCGAGCCGCGGTCGTACCGCGACCTGCCGCTTCGCCTTGCCGAGTTCGGCACCGTCTATCGCTACGAGCAGTCCGGCGAATTGACCGGCCTAGTGCGTGTCCGGGGCTTTACTCAAGACGATGCGCACATCTACTGCACCCCTGAACAACTCAAACACGAGGTCCGAGGCGTTATCGAACTGACGCAGCTGGTCTTCCGAACCTTTGGCATGGAAGTCTCGACGCGGCTGTCGTTCCGCGACGACAACACCGACAAGTACGGCGGTGACAGTGCGCTCTGGGAACGTGCGCAGCGGGAAATTCAAGAAGTCGCCGACGAGATGGGGCTTGACTACACGATCGGAATCGGCGAAGCGGCATTCTACGGTCCGAAGATTGACTTCATCGTTCGCGATGCCATCGGCCGGCGCTGGCAACTTGGGACGGTCCAGGTTGATTACGTCATGCCGGAGCGATTCCGGCTCGAGTACACTGGCGCCGATAATGCCAAGCATCGCCCGGTGATCATCCACCGTGCGCCGTTTGGTTCGATGGAGCGATTCATCGGCATCTTGATCGAGCATTTTGCAGGGAATTTCCCGTTCTGGTTAGCGCCTGTTCAAGTGAGCGTGCTGCCGATTACCGATGCTCAGCAAGCCTATGCTCGACGGATTGGCGCACTGCTCGAAGAGAAGGGCTTCCGAGTCTTTGTGGACGAACGTTCAGAAAAAGTGCAGCGGAAGATCGCCGAAAGTGAACAGCAGAAAATTCCTTTTGCACTGATTGTCGGGCGACGGGAAGAAGAGCAAGGAACCGTTGCACTCCGCGAGCATGGGAAGGGCGATCGCGGCACCATGAGCATCGAGGCTGTGGTGGAACTTTTCGCAACGCTCAACCAGCCAGGAGCATGAGATTCCTCGGCGGTTTCATCGTGGGTCTTGCCCTTGCTTGTAGTCTCTCGGCCACGGAAGTCCCCGATGAATGGATCGGAATGCCAGTCACCGTACGCTTGACAACAGGCGATAAGATCAGCGGTCTCCTTCTGGGTCGGGTGCAACGCGATACCACTGATGCTATCAGGGTACGAACTGAGATTGGGACAGCAACGATTGACCTCGGGCAGATAGCTGAACTTCGTCTGCTGGAAGATTTGTACCGCCATGCCTGGCGACTTCTGCTGATGCCAACTGCCGAACCGATTGGTGCCAATAGCAGTGCGGTGAGCCTGGAATTGATGACGATCGGTGCTGCCATTGGTATTGGTGATGTTGGGAGTCTGCTGGTGCTGCGCAGTATCGTTCCCGGGATTCCATCGAGCCACCAGCTGAGCGTTATCAACGCAAAAGCAACGCTGCTGCGTGCGGAGTACCAGCAGCTCGATGGGTACCTGACGCTTGCTGTCGGCGGCAATCTTGCGTGGATCAACTCTCCGAACCGTCTGCAGCACGTTTGGGCAGCGACGACGTTTACGCGCGTGCGTTCGCGTCTGACAATGATGACGTTCTACAATCTTTCCGACCGGGATGTGTACGACGTCGCAGCAGGGACATTCGGCTCGGTAGCGATGCGCTACGCGCGTAATGCGATTGGCTTCGGCGTGGGGTTGGACGTTCAAATGCCCGCGCGCGATGATCTGCATGTACTGGCAGAGCTTTGGAATAGCGATCTTGCCCGTCCGTATCAATCCATGGTGGTCGTCGGTGTGCGGCTTGCCAACACGGCGTTAGCGCTCGATGCTGGGCTTGCGATTACTTCGCAGGTGATCTTGCCGCTTGCTGCAGTGAGTTGGACGCCGTGGTGATCGTTCAAATCGAGTCGAGCCAGCGGCGAAGCTCCTCAGGAAGTGGTGGGGTGGACTGCTGCTGGTAGCGGGCGATCGGTGCAGAGGAGGCAGATGGTTGTCGCTCAGGTTCTGCTTGGCTGGAAGGAGTCTCTGACGTAGGTTCTGATTCGTACGTGCTTGGTGGCGAGGCGGGTTCAGTAGAAGTGCCAAGGATTGCTGCGATTTTCTCGTAGATCGTCGAGCGCGTAAAAGGTTTGCGGATGAAGCCGGCAGCACCGCACTTCATCGCTTCCATCAAGAGTTCCACCTCTGTGGCGACGCTCAAAATAAGCACGGGAATTGCTGATGTCTGGGGGAGTCGCTTCAGCAAGCGCAGCACGTGCATACCCGTTAGGTCCGGCATGATCAGATCGAGGATGATCACGTCCGGTTGACGATCGAGTGCCAGTGCAACTGCCTCATAGCCATCGGCAGCGGTGATAGGCTCCCAGCCATAGCTGGCGACAATTTTCGCAACGATACGCTGCATCCACGTATTATCGTCTGCAATCAAGATCAGGGGGGCGGGAGCCATCGCAGATTCGGCTACAGTGGTGTGGTTTCTTTGCTCTTGGGAGCTTGCTGTAACGAGCCGAGCGATCCACGCAGAGCCTCCGGAGTAACTTGGGTTGCTTGCCGATTGAGCTCGATGATTCGGTCGTACACTTCTTTGCGGTGCACAGGGATGTCTTTCGGTGCCTCGATACCGACGCGGACAATGCCGCGATCGTAGCTCAAGATGGTGATCTTTATCGAATTGCCGATGGTGATGACTTCGCCAATTTTCCGTGAGAGAACAAGCATGGCTGTTTCTATCTGGATTGTTGAACGCTCAAGGGGTAACTTGTCGAGTACTTATCCGATGGGATGATGATTTGCTCGCCGCGCTGTGTTTGGACATCGAGCAGAATCGGTGCTTTCATGTTCGCTGTCGCACCGCCGCTGCCGAGCGTGAGAATCACCAATGGAGTGTAGCGCTGGCAGTCGCTGTACTCTTTGCCAGCTGAGTAGTCGCGCTGGAGCAGGTACGGACTGAGCACGGGAAAGCTGAGCTCGGGGTGTTCCACCGAGAGCAACCAGCGCACCGGCTCGGTTCGTTCATCCCGAACGATGACGAACTCGCGCAAGTCTTCAAAGCCGAAAAGGCCGTTGGGAAACGTGAAGATGAATCGCTCCTCAATCAGGATTTCGCCGAATTGCTCGGTCGTCAGTTTTCGGATGCTCATCGCCGAAGTTTGGACGGGCATCGGGGTAGCAGTCAGTGTTGTGGATTCCATTGTACCTACCATCCGTGGTTTGATGCATCGTTTTCAAACGCAATGAGAATTTCGACACGTCGGTTGCTCGGCGATGCAGGCTCTGGAGCAATCGGTTTGCTGGCTCCGAATCCGCGAATCACGATGCGTTCTTCGGGGACACCGCCCTTGACAAGGTGCATCGCAACAGCGAGCGCCCGCTCGACCGAAAGCTCGAGATTGCGCTGACCCACTCGCGGAGGACGACGATCGGAGTGCCCATCAATCGTAATTAAAGTTACAGGTTATGCAATTTTTCTTTCTTCCTTCCTTCCCTTTCTTTTTCTACTTCCCCTACACCTATTACTCCTCCTACTCTTCCTTTCTTTCTTC
>BEHW01000100.1 GCA_002898675.1 bacterium HR20 | reverse complement strand
GGGGGCACAGTCCTACTGCAGGTCAAGGAGCTACCGCGTTCGGTGGGACGCATCATTCCGCAGCTTGGGGTTGAGTGGTGCGGCTCTATCGGCTTTCCAGTGTTTGCCGGTTACGATGTACGCGTTGTCCAGATTGACCGCGTAGTGCAGCCAGTGCACAGCGTTCAAGCTGGGGTGTATCTGCTTGCACAGCGCACAGCGAGCGTTGCGCTCTGCGGCTACTACTACGCAGGCTACTCGATACATGGGATGTTCTATGACCAGCGCGATGAGTACCTCGCGCTCGGCATGCAAGTACTTTTCTGAACAGTCACCACCATAGCGAGTTTTCGGAGCAATGGCAGTAGCATGTGGCATTGTTGGGCTGCCGAACGTTGGCAAATCCACGCTCTTCAATGCTCTGACGGCGAATAACATTCCGGCAGAAAACTATCCTTTCTGCACAATTGAGCCAAACATTGGGATTGTTCCTGTACCCGACGAGCGGCTGTATCGTTTGGCGAAGGCGTACAATAGCGCAAAGGTCGTGCCCGCGACGGTGCAGTTTGTGGACATTGCCGGATTAGTCGAAGGAGCATCGCGTGGGGAAGGATTAGGCAATCAATTTCTCTCACACATTCGCCAGGTGCATGCAATTGTGCACGTTGTGCGGTGCTTCGACGACACGCACGTGGTGCATGTTGCAGGCAGCGTCGAACCACTTCGCGACATTGCTGTCATTGAGACCGAGCTGCTCTTGAAAGACATGGAGACCGTCCAACGTCGCAAAGAATCATTGGCACGGAAAAAGCAAAGCGAATCAGCTCGAGAGCTCGCACTATTAGAGCGATTGGAAGCGCACCTGAACCAAGGAGAGCCTGGGCGAACGTTTTCACTCGACTCCGACGACGAGCGCCGAATTTTTTCTGAGTTGTTTTTGCTCACAGCCAAGCCGGTCCTCTACGTAGCCAACACTGACGAGCAGGGGTTCCGCACCGGAAACAGCATGGTCGAAGCAGTGCGCTCCTACGCAGCCCAACGAGGCGCAGATGTTGTTGTGCTCTGCGGCAAGATCGAAGCAGAGATCGCCACACTTCCATCAGAGGAACGCGCATTCTTCCTGGCTGAGCTTGGCATGGAACGTCCAGCGCTGGATCGGCTCATCGAACGTGCCTATCGTCTCTTGGGACTGATCACGTTCTTTACTGCAGGACCGAAAGAAGCGCATGCATGGACGGTACGAGCAGGCACACGTGCACCGGAGGCAGCGGGAGTCATTCACTCAGATTTTGAGAAAGGCTTCATCCGTGCTGAGGTGATGAGCTATGCCGATTGGGAGCGGCTTGGATCCGAGCAAGCGGTGCGCGATGCAGGCCTCTATCGCATCGAGGGGCGGGAGTACGTCATTGCTGATGGAGATATTGTCTATTTCCGCTTCAATGTGTAACGCGAGTGTAAATTCTCCCTCGGTGTTGTATGTTTGCGCCGGGAGGATGGAGGCAACCACACACCACCACGCGTTTTGAGGCATCACGAAGGCCCTGGAAGCGGGACACTCTCACCCCGATGAGTTGTGTTTGTCGAACCATTTTGTGGGCATTTGTATGAAGCCGTTGTTTCGGATTCTTGGCAGGTGCGCTGCAGTGCTCTCTGTGATTGCACTCGTTGGCAGTGCTACGTTCCTCCATGCACAGGATGTGCGCCGGGTGACAGGCAAAGTCCTCGACGCTGAAACGAAGGAGCCGCTGTTAGGGGCGGTCATCAAAGTCAAGGGCACAAAGGTTGGAACGGTTGTCCGCCGTTCGGATGGTGAATTCTCCATTGATGTGCCGACCAATTCCTCGCAGATTCTCGTGGTGAGTTTGGTTGGGAAAGTCACCGAGGAGGTCAACGTTGCAGGTCGCGATAACGTCACGATCTACTTGAAGAACGACGTGCTCGAACTGCAGAAGGTCGTTGTGACTGCTGTCGGGATCGAGCGGGAGAAGCGGTCGTTGGGATATGCCACGCAGGAAATCAGCGGAACGAGTATCTCGCAGAACCGCGAGCAGAATCTGGTCAACGCACTTGTCGGCAAAGTTGCCGGGGTGCAGATCAATTCCTCTTCGGGTTCGCCAGGCTCTGCGTCGTACATCCGCCTTCGGGGAATCAACTCAATAACGTTCAACAACCAGCCGGCCTTCGTTGTTGATGGTGTGCTCATTGATAACTCCGACTACGCAGCTTTTACCAATGCATCGAATGCAGCAGAGGGCTCAGCCGGCAATGCGGTTGCGAACGTGGATCAAGTGTCCCGGATACTCGACATCAACCCTGATGACATCGAGAGTATCAACGTGCTCAAAGGGGCGGCGGCGACTTCGCTCTACGGTCTGGCTGCCTCGGCAGGGGCGATTGTTATCACTACGAAGAAAGGGCGGCGTGATGGGACGGTCAACGTCCAATACTCCTACAACACAACGTTCGACCAAGTCAATAAGCTCCCCGAGCTGCAAATGAAATACTCACAAGGTCTCAATGGTCGCTATCAGGGACCACAAACGGGGCAAGCTGCTTCCTGGGGTGCACTCATTGATACGCTTCGCTACGATCCGACGACGCCGAATCCTTGGGATAAAAATGGAACCATCAAGGGAGTTTCCGACGCACCGAATGGTAAGCCTGTAACACCCTATGACAACCCGAAGAACTTCTTTATGACGGGTGGGACGACGACGCATAGCCTTGCCATTTCCTCGGGGTCAAGCTGGGGGTCGTACTACTTCGGCATCACCGATGCACGGACAACAGGCGTCATACCGCTTACGGACTTTCAGCGTACCTCGCTTCGCCTCAACGGAGATGTCAATCTCCGGAGCGACCTCAAACTCAATGCTTCAGCGCAGTACACACGCACCGGTGGGCGACGGGTGCAAAAAGGTTCGAACCTTTCGGGTGTCATGCTGGGGCTCTTGCGGACACCGCCGACGTTCGATAATTCGAACGGCTATGGCACCGATGCTGTCAATCATCCCGATGCATATAGCTTCCCGGATGGCCGCCAGCGTACCTATCGTGGGTATGGAGTCTATGACAACCCATTCTGGACCGTGACGCAAAATGCATACACCGATGCGACCGATCGTTTCATCGGTTCTGCCCAGTTGGATTACTACCCCGAAAGCTGGTTCGGGCAAGATGCGATTGGTGATTTTTCTGCAACATTCCGCGTGGGGATGGATCAATACGCAACGCAAGAAAAGAACATCATTGCGATCAACTCCGCGACAGCTCCTGCAGGGCGTGTTGTCCTCGGTGACGTCCGCAACCGCAATATCAACGCTGACCTTCTGCTCACCTTCAAACGGGAAGTGACCAGCGACATCCAAGCCCGGCTAACGCTCGGCGCACAAATTTTCCATAATGACTTCCTCTCAGCAGGCGTGGTCGGTGACCAATTGACTGTGCCGAAGTTCTACGACATCAGCAATGCAGTCAGCTACACACCGTATGCAAGCAACGGTACGCTCCGCCGATTGGGGACGTTCTTCGATGCGCAGCTCTCGTTCCGCGAGATGCTTTACCTCAACGGCAGCTATCGTGTCGAGCGTTCAACGACATTACCGAAAGGCAACAACGCGTTCGGGTATGGCAATATTTCGGCGAGCTTTGTCTTCTCCGAGCTCTTCAAAGAGGAGGAGAGCTTCCTCTCTTTCGGTAAGCTTCGTGTATCCTACGCCACAGTAGGAAGTGACGCACCGCTCTATGCATTGACCACACCTTTTACGCGTGCCACGATTAGTGACGGTTGGGTCGGTACCCCGATCCAGTGGCCACTCAATGGGGTGCCTGGTTTCATCCAAGCTGCAACGCTGGGGAATAATAGCCTGCGCCCAGAAAAGCGAGAGGAAATCGAGGCTGGGATTGAGTTGAAATTCTTCGAGAACCGTATTGGGCTGGATGTCACATGGTATCAAACGCGGAACGTTGACCAAATTCTCCAGGTGCCAATTTCCTCCACAACCGGCTTCCCGTTCCAATTTCTCAACGCGGGGACAATGAAAAATAGCGGCATCGAGGCAGTGCTGCACCTGGTCCCATACCGCGACGAAGATTGGAACATCGGGCTCGATGTGAACTTTTCGACCTTCAACAACACCGTCGAGAGCTTGGCACCGGGAATTCAAACGATCTTTCTCGCAGGATTTGTTGGCACATCCGTTCGTGCTGATATAGGGAAACCCTACGGACAGATCTATGGCCCAGGGTGGAAGCGAGATCCACAGGGCCGAATCGTTGTCGATGCCAATGGGCTGCCGATTGTGGATCCCAACGAGCGTGGGTGGGGATCATTCCTTCCCGACTGGATTTTGGGCGGCAACCTGACGATTTCCTACGGTGGGTTGTCACTTTCAGCTGTGCTTGACTGGAAACAAGGCGGCAAGATGTGGAATGGGACCAAAGGCGCACTGGTGTTCTTTGGTACCGCGAAAGTTACCGAGAATCGAGGTGCACTCAATGGAACATTCGCAGGGGTAACCATCCGCGATGGTGTCGTCGAGGGCGTCGTCGAGCAAGTGGACGACCAAGGCAATGTGACCTACGTTCCGAACACAAAGCCACTGCCAAACGGCGCCGATCAAACCTTCTGGCGAACGCGTGCAAATTCCTTCACTGCGAACAACACTGAACCCTACGTGGAAGATGCCGGTTGGATCCGTTTGCGTGAAGTTACACTTTCGTACCGTTTGCCAGGTGCGGTCACCAATGCTCTCGGTTTCGTCAAAGGAATTGACATCTTCCTGACAGGGAGGAATCTTTTCCTGAGCACCAAGTACACCGGCGTCGATCCAGAGACATCACTGGTCGGTGCTGTCAACGGTCAAGGGATTGATTACTTCAACAATCCCGGCATTCGCTCCTACGGCTTCGGTATTCGGGCGAACTTCTAACGGAGGAATGACAATGTTGAACAATTTCAAAAACTCAGCCATGAATGCGATTGCAAAGTCGGTTGCTTTCACTGTGAGCATGGGGCTCATCGTTCTCCTTGCGGGGTGTGATCGGTGGGTGGATACATCGCTCAACGTCAATCCCAACAATCCCGCCGACGTGTCGCTCGATTTGCTCCTGCCAGCTGTCGAAGGTTCCCTCGCATGGCAGCACGGGAGCGATCCGAGTCGCTTTGCCAGTCTCTACACCCAACATCACAGCGGAGTGGATCGGCAGCATCTGGGCTACTATGCAGACTACTCGCTTGGCGAAGGGGACATTGACAATTACTGGCAAAACATCTACCGCATCATGGGGAATTGCAACACGCTGATCAAGAAGGCAGATGCACAGCAGTCTCCACACTATGCAGGGATTGCACGCATCTTGATGGCGTACTCGATTGGGCTTGTGACCGATGGATTCGGAGATGTGCCCTTCTCTGAAGCATTCCAAGGGCAGGCCAATACCCACCCGAAGTACGATCAGCAGCAGCAGATTTACCTCACGATTGGTCGCTTGCTCGACACCGCATTGCAGAATCTCAATGCAGCGCAGTCCGTTTTCAAACCTGGTGCGGATGATTATTTCTACGGCGGAGATCTCGCCAAGTGGAAAAAAGCTGCATACGCGCTCAAGGCACGGTATGCCATTCACCTGACAAAGCGGGACGCTGCGAATGCCGCAGCTGCTGCACTGTCGTTCTTGCCGAATGCCTTCAGCGATAACACTGATGACTTGGTGATGCGCTTTGGCACCTCGGTGACGAATGCAAACCCGCTCTATGGATTCGACCAAGATCGCAATGACATCCGTATCGCGCCATTCTTTGCGCGGTTGCTCAATCGCTTGCAGGATCCACGGCGGCCAATGATCGGGGCTACTCCGAAACGACCAACAGATTCCATTCCAGACAATGATCAACTAGGATCATTCTATGCGTCAATCAACTCGCCGGTCGTTCTGCTCTCCTATGCCGAGCAGAAGTTCATCGAGGCGGAAGCGAAGTTCCGCACCGGCGATCTGAGCGGTGCGAAAACTGCCTACCAAGATGCGATCCGCGCTTCGATGCAGTGGTTCGGCGTTGCAGATGCGGACGTTGCGACGTACCTTGCCAATCCCGACGTTGTCCCTTCGGGTGATATCACACTCGGGCACATCATGACTCAGAAGTACATTGCGCTCTACACCCAATTCGAAACCTGGACAGATTGGCGGCGAACGGACATTCCAGCGCTTACACCGCTGACGGGCAATCGCATTCCTCGACGGTTCCCGTTGCCGCAGTCCGAACGGCTGTTCAATGGCCAGAATATCCCGCCGGGATCGACGAATGCTGACTGGAAGTTCACTCCCATGTGGTGGGATCAAGGGCCATAGTATCGCTGTGCATGTTCCCATTGGGAAGCCCCTGTTCGGCGAGCAGGGGCTTTTTATTTGCGATACCATTCCAATTGCAAAGCATGCACGTGTCGAGCTCGGTCTCAGGTAATTTTGCAGGGAGGTTACGTACTCTGCAATCCAATGACGTTTCCCCTCGACGATCCGATTGTTCGCAAGTTACAACGATTGGCACGGCGGCATAGCGTCCAGCTCTACCTTGTCGGTGGCTATGTGCGCGATCGGCTCCTTGGCAGAGCGCGTACAGATATTGACTGCACCGTTCTGGGAGATGCACTCACGTTCGCAGAGAAAGTAGCCAAGCACTTCCGATCGAAAGCGGTCATCTACGAGCGCTTCCGTACTGCGATGGTACCGATTGGAGACTATCGCCTGGAATTTGTTGGCACCCGCAAGGAAGTCTACGACGAGCATTCTCGCAAGCCAATCACCAGCGATGGCACGCTCGAAGATGACATCTTCCGCAGAGACTTCACCGTCAACGCGCTTGCAGTTCCGCTTGTTGGGCCGCAGTCCGGCACGATCATTGATTTGACCGGTGGACTTGCTGATCTCGAGCGTCGCCTGCTTCGCACACCGCGTCCGCCGTTGGAGACATTCCACGAAGATCCGCTCCGAATGGTTCGAGCAGCACGCTTTGCAGCACAGCTCAACTTTCGTATTGCCGAGGATGCCTTCGATGCTATCAAGCAGATGGCAGAACGAATTACGATCGTGTCCCAGGAACGAATCACTGATGAGCTACTCAAAATCCTCGCTGCACCAAAACCGAGCATTGGCTTTATCATCCTCCATAAAACCGGACTGCTCCGCTACATTTTCCCAGAACTTGATCGCCTTGCGGGGGTCGAGCTTGCGACCGACGGGGAACGTCGCTATG
>BEHW01000099.1 GCA_002898675.1 bacterium HR20 | reverse complement strand
CCGATCTATCGCGGTGGCAACGCCGCTGGTACATCGCATCGCGTGGTACGAGCATTTGCCATCGCTGCTGGCGGCGTACGTCAGCTACGAGGGCGGATCGCTCTTTCCGATTTTCCCGTTCAGTGCCTACATGCTGCTCGGTGCGTGGCTTGGGTGCTGGCTTACGCTCCAGAGCGGCGATCGCATTCGTTGGCTGCGGCGAGTGGGTTTTCTCGGCGGTAGTGCACTCGTGCTCGCCGGCGCACTTGTAGGAATGTGGTTGCCGATCGGCGAGGTAGATCTTTACCGCTATACTCCGATCGGTGTCGGTATTCGGCAGGGAGTTGCACTGCTCTTTCTTGCGACAGTCTCGCTTGCGTTGCCGCTCCTTCGCTCTGCTCAGTCCCTCCTGGTACTTTTTGGCAAGCAGGCACTTGTAGTGTACGTCCTCCACCTCCTGCTGCTGTTTGGCACGCCGTGGTTCGACAGCATCGGTCGGACGCATTTCAAGATGCTTTCGCTCGGCGAAGGATTACTGGCTGCAGCCGCAATCGTTGTCGCTACGCTCGGGAGTATCCTGGTGTGGCAGCGTGTGCGAAGTGTGGTGACGCAACCGAGCGTTCTGCGGGTGCTCCGCGTTGGAATGGCTGTTGCGCTTGCCTACCTGCTGCTTGCGTAACCCTGCCGCTCAAAGGGGATAGAGCCGCCGCAAGGCTATCTTCGTAGCGCAGCAATCTAACCACCTACTCCACTTGATCCGATGGATTCGCCGTTTACCGCCTTGTTCATCGGTGATGTCGTCGGTGGCCGGGCTGTCGCATGCGTGGCTGCGATGCTCGGCGAGCTTCGCCTGCGCTATGGAGCGGATTTGGTCATCGTCAACGCAGAAAATGCATGGGAGGGCAAGGGTCCCAGCAAGCGCGAAGCCGATCAGCTCTTCGCCGCCGGTGCTGATGTCATCACCACCGGCAACCATGTGTGGGAAAATTGGAAGGCGCGCCCGCTACTGAGCAGCAATCCGCGTGTACTCCGCCCGCTGAACTACCCGCCAGGGAATCCAGGCAACGGGACGGTTGTTGTCGAGACCCCACGCGGTATGGCTGCGGTGATGCAGCTCCAAGGTCGCGTGTTTATGCCCCCGATTGATTGCCCGTTCCGCGCTGGCTTGCGCGCTGCCGAGCAGCTCCGCCAGCAGACTCCTCTCATCATCGTGGATATGCACGCCGAAGCAACAGCAGAAAAAATCGCACTGGCTCGATACCTGGATGGGAAAGTCACCGCCGTGCTCGGAACTCATACCCACGTCCAAACTAACGATGCGCAGATTCTTCCCAATGGCACAGCGTTTGTGACGGATGTTGGCATGAGCGGTGCGTTCAACTCGGTCATCGGTATGGCAACGGAGGTAGCGCTCCGACGGTTTCTCTCCCAGACGGCGCACAAGTATGCGCTTGCAGAGGGCGATTGGCGTGTCAATGGTGCAGTCATCACCGCTGATGCATCGAGCGGGCAAGCGATACAGATTGAAACCTTCTGCGTCCGGTGTCCAGAGCCACCGAGCACCGCGTGAGGACGCGTAGTTGGCCGCTCTTTCTGCGTGCGAGCATCAGCCACCCGCTTGGGCGAGCGAATCTGCGGAAGCACGCGCGCTCTCTTGGCCATAGAGCAATAGATCGCCAACACGGACAACGACAACCAACAACTGCTTGGAGGCACCCGCCATGAAGACCGCGCTCATCACCGGGATCACAGGCCAGGATGGCTCGTACCTTACCGAATTCCTGCTTGCGCAGGGCTATACCGTCCACGGCATCATTCGCCGTTCGAGTGTGTTCAACACCAACCGCATTGACCACGTTTACAAAGACCCCAATGCAGTCAACGGCCAGGCGCAGCTCTTTCTGCATTACGGGGACTTGAGCGATCCGGGGCTTTTGACCGAGCTCATCTACAACATTCGTCCCGACGAAGTCTATCACCTCGGCGCGCAAAGCCATGTGCGAGTGTCCTTCGATATGCCCGAGTACACTGGCAACATCACCGCAATGGGGACGACGCGACTGCTGGAGGCGATCCGCCGCAGTGGCGTGCGCCCACGGTTCTACCAAGCTTCGTCGAGCGAAATGTTCGGCGCTGCTCCACCACCGCAGAACGAGCGAACCCCGTTTGCTCCTCAAAGCCCCTATGCAGTTGCCAAGCTCTACGCCTACTGGATGGCATGCAACTATCGCGACGCCTACGGGCTGTTTGCATGCAACGGGATCTTATTCAACCATGAGTCGCCTCGACGCGGCGAGACGTTCCTGACGCGGAAAGTCACCCGCGCACTGGCATTCATGCTCAGTGGCAAGCAGCGCACCGTGTATTTGGGCAATCTCGATGCTCGCCGCGATTGGGGCTATGCACCGGAATACGTGCAGATGATGTGGCTGATGCTGCAGCAGGACCAACCCGATGACTACGTCGTCGGCACCGGCCAGACGCACAGCGTCCGGGAATTTGTCGAGGATGCGTTCGCATACGTTGGGATCGAGCTCGAATGGCGCGGCGCGCGGGAGCATGAGCAGGGAATCGTCCGGAGCGTCGCATCCCGATGGGACCATGTGCTTCGTCCCGGCGACGTTGTCGTCCAGGTTCTCCCGAAGTACTTCCGCCCCACCGAAGTTGATGTCCTCCAGGCCGACATCACAAAAGCCCGCGAGCGCCTCCAGTGGGAGCCACGCGTGCTCTACCACGATTTGGTGCGGATCATGGTCGATTACGACTTGCTCTTCGAAGGACTCGAGCCACCCGGCGAAGGTATCGCTGTCGAACAAACGCTCGGCTACATGTGGATTCAGCAGCCACCCTATAACGTCACCGGCGGGCTCGATAGCTACCAGCGCATGCCAATCAAAGCAGAACGGCGGCTGGCCAGCACTGTCGCCGAACTGCTGGCCCAGGTCGAGTCCGATGACCTGGTGGAGTAGTTAGCGCGCCTGTGCTGCCTGCTCCTACCTTTGCGTTGCAGCAGTGCGACGCTGCTGGGCATAGCTCTCCTCTCTGCTCCCACCTGTTGCCGTGTTGCAGGACAAGAACACTCCGCATTCCTCGGGGATGGATTGTATTTTCGCCGTTTGTTTGCCGTAGCATCTATGCAGAGCAGTGCGTAGATGCGTTCGATTCTCCACAACCGATGAGCAACGTTCTATGGCTGAGCAAACGAAGATCCCCGTCACCCTGATACCCGGCGATGGAATTGGCCCTGAGTGCATCGAGAGCACACGCCGGATCATTGATGCAGTTGGGGCAGGAATCGAGTGGGAAATCTGTGACGCTGGAGAAAGCGTCTTCAAACGCGGAATTCCTTCGGGGGTCCCTCGCGAGACGATTGATTCGATTCGACGGACCCGTTGCGTCCTCAAAGGACCGCTCGGGACACCGGTCGGCTATGGCGAAAAATCTGCGAACGTTACGCTGCGGAAACTCTTCGAGACGTTCGCCAACGTTCGCCCTGTCCGCGAGATGCCAGGTGTACCGACGCCGTACAGCGGACGCGGGATTGACTTGGTCGTCGTCCGCGAAAACGTCGAGGACCTCTACGCAGGCATCGAGCACATGCAGACGCCGAGCGTCGCCCAATGCCTCAAGCTCATCAGCCACAAAGGGAGCGAGAAAGTCACACGGCTGGCGTTCGAGCTTGCCCGCAGCGAAGGTCGGAAAAGCGTTGCGTGCGCGACCAAGTCGAACATCATGAAGCTCACCGAGGGGATGTTCAAACGCACGTTCGAAGCCGTTGCGAAGGAGTATCCGGACATTCAAGCCTGGCATGTCATCGTTGACAACTGCGCGCACCAGCTCGTCAAGAAGCCGGAGCAGTTCGACATCATCGTGACGACAAACATGAACGGGGACATCCTCTCCGATCTTACCAGCGCACTCATCGGTGGCTTAGGGTTTGCGCCGAGCGCCAATCTCGGAAGTGAGGTTGCCATCTTCGAAGCTGTCCACGGGACTGCACCGAAGTACGCCGGTAAGAACGTCATCAACCCCACCGCCGTCATCCTGAGCGGCGTGATGATGCTTCGCTACCTGGGCAAGTTCGATGCTGCTGCGACAATCGAAAACGCATTGCTGGTCACGCTCGAGGAAGGCAAATACCGCACCGGTGATGTCGTGGGCTACGACAGTGGCCTTGCATGCACGACAACGGAGTACACCGAAGCAATCATCGCAAATTTTGGAAAAACGCCACGCACAGCCCCTGTCCGTGACTACAAGCCGCTGGTGATTCCACGACCATCACCGGCGTTGGCAACGATCCATCCATCGAAGCGGCGCGTTGTCGGGGCAGACATTTTCATCGAGAGCGAGCTGCTGCCCGTGCCACTTGGGCAATCGCTCGAAGCACTCGCCGAAGGGACCGCACTGAAGCTCAAGATGATCTCCAACCGTGGGACGCAAGTCTATCCCGATAAGGGAACACTGACCGACTGCGTAGACCACTACCGCTGCCGGTTCATCGCTCGCGATCCTGACGCAGATTTGACCGATGAAGACATCTACACCCTCTTGCAGAAGGTTGGTGCCGTGCACCGATGGATGCACATCGAAAAGCTTCCGGAGTTCGATGGCCAGCCCGGCTATACCAAAGCGCAAGGCGAGGACTAATCCCACGTGCTCGGAGTACGTACCCCTGCCGAGAAGCTTCACGTCGCAACAGCCCACAACACGCAGAAAACGAACGCACCCACGATGCCGTGGGTGCGTTCTTGACGTGTGATGATAGCCACTGGTGGTAGCCGCAGATCAGCGATTACTTATCGTCCACGACGGTGAATTCGGCGTCCTCGACGCCTGGCGTACTCGACGAGCCACCCGCCGATGAACTCCCGGCGGTATCGCCAGCGGTTGCTCCAGATGCACCTGCTGTTTGGTAGAGTGCGGCGCTGGCATCGTTCCAAGCTTTTGTCAGCGCATCCATCGCCGGACGAATGTCGTTCGGGTTGTTTTTGATCGCGTCCTGGAGACGCTCTTTTGCTTGCTCGATGCGCGTGCGGTGTTCAGCGGGAATTTTCTCGCCGAGTTCTTGGAGTTGCTTGTCCGTCTGGTAGACGAGCTGATCAGCTTGGTTGCGGAGTTCGATCTCTTCGCGCCGCTTTTTGTCCTCGGCAGCATGTTCTTGCGCTTCGCGCTTCATGCGTTCGATTTCCTCCTTGCTCAAGCCAGAGGATGCCGTGATGCGGATGTCCTGCTGTTTGCCGGTGGCTTTGTCCCGCGCGGTAACAGTCAGGATGCCGTTGGCGTCAATGTCGAAGGTTACCTCGATTTGCGGCACACCACGCGGCGCCGGCGGAATGCCGTCGAGGTGGAATCGCCCGAGCGAACGGTTATCGCGTGCCATCGGACGCTCGCCTTGGAGGACGTGGATTTCCACCGACGTTTGGTTATCGGTCGCAGTCGAGAAAATTTCCGTCTTGCGCGTTGGGATCGTCGTGTTCGCTGGAATCATCGGTGTCATCACGCCGCCGAGCGTTTCGATGCCGAGCGTCAGTGGCGTAACGTCGAGCAGCAGAACATCGGTTACTTCACCGGCGAGAACAGCACCTTGAATTGCCGCACCAATTGCGACGACTTCATCGGGGTTGACGTTCTTCGATGGCTCTTTGCCGAAGAAGTTGCGCACCAGCTCTTGGATGCGCGGGATGCGCGTCGAGCCACCGACGAGGATGACTTCGTCAATCTTATCTGGGGTCAGCTTCGCAGCTTGGAGCGCTTGCTCGCACGGCTTGAGCGTTTTTTCGAACAGGTCGTTGCAGAGCTGCTCGAACTTGGCGCGCGTGATGGTCATTTGCAGGTGCTTTGGACCGTCCGCCGTTGCGGTGATAAACGGCAGATTGATCTCGGTCTGCAGCATTTGCGAGAGTTCGATCTTTGCTTTCTCAGCAGCTTCCCGCAAGCGCTGGAGCGCCATTGGATCGTTTCGAAGATCGATTCCCTCTTGGCGCTTGAATTCATCGGCGATGTAGTCAATCAGGCGCTGATCGAAGTTGTCGCCGCCCAGGTGTGTATCGCCACTGGTTGACTTGACTTCGAAGACGCCCTCGCCGATTTCGAGAATCGAAATATCGAACGTCCCACCGCCAAGGTCATAGACAGCAACTGTCATTGTGCGACCGCGCTTATCGAGCCCGTAGGCGAGCGCAGCTGCGGTCGGTTCGTTGATGATGCGGCGGACGTTGAGGCCAGCAATTTCCCCCGCTTCTTTGGTTGCCTGGCGCTGGGCATCGTTGAAGTACGCCGGCACAGTGATCACCGCATCAGTAACTTTTTGCCCGAGGTAGTCCTCGGCTGTCTGCTTCATCTTTTGCAAAATCATCGCCGAGATTTCGGGCGGTGCGTAGAGCCGTCCATCAATTTCAACGCGGACAGTACCGCCATCAGGGCCAGGGACAACCTTGTAGGGGACCATCTTGGCTTCTTCGGTCACTTCGTCCCAGCGGCGTCCCATGAAGCGTTTGATCGAGTAGATCGTGTTCCGCGGATTCGTGATTGCTTGCCGCTTGGCAGCTTGACCGACCAAGCGCTCGCCGGTCTTGGTGAATGCAACAACCGACGGCGTCGTTCGGCTGCCTTCGCTGTTGGCGATCACGACTGGCTGCGTGCCTTCCATGACAGCGACGACTGAGTTGGTCGTGCCTAAATCAATGCCAATGATCTTTCCCATCGTGTTCTCTGCGAAAAAAGTTCAACATGCAGCTTTTCGCCACACAGGAATCGTGCCAGAAGCGCTATGCGCGACAGCATGGCAGCGAAAGCTTCAAAGATGACAAATCACCGAAGACGTTGCCATGCATTCTGGCAGCGTTGTGATAAGCTAATCCTCTCCTCAGCGGAGGATGCCGTATTTTGTGGCATCGTTGTTACGCCACGAGCAATTCTCCCATGACATCGCTCCAACAGTTCCGCCGATTGTTCGAATACGAGCAGTGGTGCGCTGCTCGCATCCGCACCAGTCTTGAGAGCATTTCTCCTGCTGCGCATGCAGACGACCGGTACCAGCGAGCCTTGGCACTCGTTGGACACATTGCAGCAGCACAGCTTCTCTGGCTGTGGCGGATCGCCGGTGGCACTGCCCCAGCAACGACCTTCCCCGATGTGTCCACGCCAGAGCATGCTACTGCGATGCTTGGAGAGGGCATCGCACGATGGCAGGACTATTTATCTCGTTGCTCGGAGGAGGATCTCGCACAGGTGGTGCAGTATCGCACAACCACTGGAGCACCCTACGAGAACACTAT
>BEHW01000098.1 GCA_002898675.1 bacterium HR20 | reverse complement strand
GGATTTGTCGCTGTCTTCGACGGGATGCAGCAAGTACCTCCAGTGATGACGACCGCCTCTGGCAGCGGCATTGTCTCGATTGATCGCAGCGGGACCAGTGTGCACTATCACTTTGTGCTCAACGGCATGCTCGTTCAAGCGGCGCACTTCCACAAAGGGAAGCGCGGTGAAAATGGCGATGTCCTCTTCGATCTGAGCAACTCGGTGATGCCTATAATGGGTGGAGCTGAGATCTACGGCTATGTGATCTCCGGCTACTGGACCAGAGAGAGCACGCCTCCGCTCGATGACCAAGCGGTTGCGCTGTTTTTTGCAGACAGTGTCTATGTCAACGTGCATACGGCGATGCATCCCAACGGCGAAGTGCGTGCGCAGCCGACTCGACAGTACGCGCCGCTCAGTAGCGCTTCGCCAGTGGAGGAAGGCTCCGTCCAAGTACCGAGCGTGTATCCTAACCCTGCGACAACGACGATCATGCTCCCCATGGAGCTCGCTTCTCCAACCACGCTCCAATGGCAGATTCTCAATGTACGCGGTGAAGAGGTGCTTCGCGGGACACTGCTTGTTGGATCCGGCAGTGTTGCACTTGATGTGAGCAGTCTGCCAGCGGGCTACTACATTGTCACGTGCACTGCTGGAACAAGCGATCGCCGCGTGTATCGCTTCCTCAAGCAGTAGTATCGACTATCGCCTTCTGGAGCACTTCTCTGCTCCGACTGCGGACAGGGTGGCTGGCGTACTGCCGGCACCCTGCCTGCTATCGAGGCGGGAACATTTCCTAGCGGGTGGAGTCTAAGCGCCCGCAAGCTCCTCCTACCCACACTCGCGGCGGGGCGCTCATGTTCCAAGAGCGCCCCGCTGTGCTTTTGAATCTCATTCCACGGGGATTGCATCTCATCTAACAGAAAATGAGACAGAGTTCTCCATATTTTTGCTGGTGTGATGCACAACGTGCATCGAACGAATGTTCCATCACTGTGTGCGGAGGGTTGCACGATGCATGAGCAACAAGAGCAGTTTGTACCGAAAGGCGCAATCGCCTTCTTTGCCACGCTGGTGGTATTCTACGCCATGCTGTGGCTGACGATGTACGCTGAACTGTTGGGACGGAGGTAGCCATGGACCGCATTGAGAAAACGGTGATGGTTATTGCCATCCTCCTGCTCGTTGTCTTTTTCGGTGCGATTGTCGTTGCAGCGACAAACTACGGCGTTGACGTTCCGACGTGCGTTACTGATCGGAAGCCATTTGTCGAGAGCGCTCCACCGTTCAAGACCTCTGATCAGCCGCTTCGCTACGAAGTGCACACGGTCGCGCGGATGTGGATGTTCGATCCACCGGAGATCACTGTCCCGCCGGGTGCGGAGATTGATCTGTACCTGAGCTCCGCTGACGTCGTGCATGGGTTCCACGTCGAAGGCACCAACACAAACCTGATGGCCGTCCCCGGTGCGGTAACGTACACGCGGCTCAAGTTCGATCGGGAAGGTACCTACCGCGTACTCTGCCACGAGTACTGCGGAACAGCGCACCATCTGATGGCGGGAACGATTGTGGTGTCTCATACTGCGATGGAGGGCGAGCAATGAATGCAACGTTGAAGCTCCCGGTTGAGCCGTGGGCACGTCGGCTCGTTCTGCTGGAAATTGCACTCCCGGTGGTTCTGCTGGTGCTGGGTATTTACGCTGGATTGCTGCAAGTACTCTTCCGCGCAGGTGTCATTCAGGCAGCGGAGTTCTGGGGGTGGGAGTACTACCAGGCGCTCACGCTCCATGGCGTTGTCAATGCAATCGTGTTCACCACGTTCTTTGCAGTTGCGTTCGGGAATGCCCTGGTGCCGTATGCGTTGGGCATGAAGCTGCCGTTGCGGTGGGCGTGGGTTTCAGGCATCATGATGATCGTCGGCACACTGATGGCAGCGTGGGCAATTTTGGCGGGCAAGGCATCGGTGCTCTACACGTTCTATCCGCCGTTGATGGCACATCCGTTCTTTTACCTTGGGGCGGCGTTGCTCATCATTGGCTCCTGGATAGCGTTCTTCAATTGGATCCCGCTCTATCTCCGCTGGCGGCGGGAGCATCCTGGCGAAAAGACGCCGCTGGCGGTTGTCGGCATGTTCGCAACGTTTATCGTTTGGCTCATTGCAACGGTTGCGGTAGCAATCGAAGTAGTGGTGCTGCTTCTCCCGTGGTCGCTTGGGTGGACGCAGGAAGTGAACGTGCCACTCGCACGCATGCTCTTTTGGTTTTTTGGGCATCCGCTGGTGTACTTCTGGCTTCTGCCAGCATACACGATGTACTACACGATGTTGCCACGTCTTAGTGGCGGCAAGCTTTACTCGGACAAAGTGGCGCGGCTGGTGTTCATGATGTTCATCCTCTTTTCGATTCCAGTCGGGGCGCACCACCAATTTGCTGAGCCAGCCATTAGTTCTGGGTCGAAGCTGCTCCATTCGTTCTTGACCTTCGCTGTTGCACTGCCGAGTCTGCTGACCGCGTTTACGCTGGCTGCTTCGCTCGAGTACGGTGCACGCCAACGTGGCGCACGTGGACTGTTCGATTGGATCGTCAAGCAGCCATTCTTCAGCACGGATGGGTGGATGTTCTCGTACCTCATCGCTGGGTTGATCATCTTCATCCTGGGAGGGATTTCGGGAATCATCAACGCGTCGTACTCGATGAACCTCTTGGTGCACAACACCAGCTGGCTGCCGGGGCACTTCCACCTCACTGTTGCTGGTCCGGTGCTCCTTGCGTTCTTAGGGATGAGCTTGCACTTGCTGGCAACGTACACAGGCAAAGAGATTCGACTCAAGCGATTGGCAGTTGCGGTGCCATACCTGTGGCTTATTGGCGTATTCACCTTTTCGTGGGGGTTGATGCGCGGAGGGCTGCACGGGGAACCGCGACGAACCAATCTCGGCATGTCGTATCTCAACCCTGATAGCCCGTTCTACCATCCTGAGTGGAAGCTCTACGTGACCGTTACGATGATCGGCGGCATCATCATGACGCTGGCGATGATCGCATACTTCACCGTGTTTTTTGCGACCGCATTGCGATCTCGCACGAAGGAGCCAGCGGCAGAGTTCCCGCTGTCGGAAGCGTACCACGATGAACCTGCAGGTGCTCTTACGAATCTGCGTCCGTGGGTGATCACTGCCATCGTGCTCATCGTCATCGCTTATACGCCGATGGTGCGGGATGTGCTGCGCGGTACATTCTCGAATGCTCCTGGTTATGAGCCGCACAATCCTGCGCCCGTCAATCAAATCGAACAGCTCGACACCTCACCGTGAGCTACAGCAGTAGGATTCGCTGGAAAATTTTCCTCGTTGCAATTGGGCTGCTCTTCGGTTGCAGCGGCCAGCAGCCGCCGAGGAGCAGCCCGTTGCAGGCAACGGACGGAAGAACGTACAATTTTCCTGCGGACCTTCGGGGAAAGGTCGTCGTTGTCAGCTTCATCTATACCCACTGCCCCGACATCTGCCGAATGACAATCGGACGAATGCTCGAGGTGTGGGAAAAAGTCGGTAGCGATACTGGCATTGTCTTTGCCACCGTCACGCTCGATCCTGCACGCGATACACTCGGTGCACTCCGTTACTACGCTGCCGTGTGGGGAATACCCTTGGGACGATGGCTGCTTCTGACCGGAACGATTGCCGATGTCGAACGTGTTCATGAAGCGTTCGGCGTCGTCGCGCGGAAAAGCTACACCGAACGTCTTCCCAGCGGCGAGGAAGTGTACTTTGTCGATCACACCGACGCGGTCTTTCTGCTGGATCGGCAAGGTGTCATTCGCGATCGGCGGGAAGGAAGCTCCCTCGATGTCGCCGCGTATGCAGAACGTGTTCAACAACTGGCAAAATCCGAATGATGCGCTTTTTGGTTGCTCTTTGGTTAGGAACGGCATCGCTCCTGTGGGCACAGGCACAGCCGGCGATCGAGCTACGCAACGGCTGGATGTACAGCGCCGATAGTGGCATGGTGACTGGTGCATTCCTGGTTATTCAGAATCGCACGAACCAGCCTGATACCATTGTAGCGGTGCAGTCCGACTGTGCCGAGCACACTGAAATTCATACGACGGTTCGCAACAGTGATGGGACGATGGGCATGCGTCCGTTGCGTGAGCTTGTTGTTCCAGCGCAAAAAACAATCGTTCTCAAACCAAGAAGTTTGCATGTGATGCTCTACCACCTTCGTCGCGCGCTTGGCGCAGGTGATCGGTGCCGCCTTGTGCTCAAGAGCAAGCGCTATGGCGATCTACCGATCGAGCTTGACGTGCGGCGGTAACTATGTTTCACCACCACACCCTTCCACTTATGAGAAGCGTTCAGTTGGTTCTCATCACAGCTGCGGTCATGGCAGCTGTTGCCATCGCTGGTGCTGATAAGGCAACGATGGATCGCGGTGCAAAGGTTTACAAAGGCTACTGCAGCACATGCCATCAGGCAAATGGGCAAGGACTTTCGACGATCTACCCACCGCTGGCTAAATCCGACTGGCTCAAGAACACACCAAAAGAGAAGGTCATCGAGGCGGTGGTCTACGGTCTCAAAGGCCCCATTACCGTCAACGGAAAAAAGTACAATGGCGTGATGAATCCGCTACCGTCGAACTACAAGGACGAGGACATCGCAGCAGTGATCACGTACGTGTACAACTCCTGGGGCAATCCAGGAACGGTTGTCACTGTTGCTGATGTTCAGAAAGTGAAAGCAGCACGCGGCAAGAAAAAGTAAGTGACGGCTCTGCGCACTGCAAGGGCAGAGCCCTATGAGTAGCATGTGAAAGTGCTATTTTCGCTGCAGTTGTGCGTGTCCAACGGCAAGACCCACGCACAGCGTGCATAAGTCAGAACACTTTTTGTGCAAGCCAATGAAGCTTTCATCTCGGCAAGCATTTTGGTATGCAGCGTTTCTTTTGGTGTTTACCGTAATTGCTGCGTACACCGTCGCGAACAAGACGTGGTGGTTCCCACCCCTTGCATCAGTGCAGGGAGGCGAGATTGACAATCTCTTTATGATTACGCTTGTCATCACGGGGATTGTCTTCGTCGCAGTGCACGTGGTGCTCGCGTACTTTGTCTGGCGGTATCGCGGTCGCCCGGAAAGGAAAGCTGCCTACATCACACACAATACACCATTCGAGATTTCAGCAGCGGCGACTGTTGCTGTTGCGCTTGTCATCTTAGTCGGAGGTGGAACGACACTCTGGACGAAGATTCAAAGCCCACCGCCGGCTGATGCATTCACTGTCGAGGTCTGGGCTGAGCAGTTCCGCTGGACGTTCCACTACCCTGGTGCTGATGGGCGCATGGGCAACGTGGACGTTCGTTTCATCAGCGACGACAACCCTTACGGTCTCGATCCGAACGACCCTTACGCGAAAGATGACATCTTCGCAACGGAGATGCACGTTCCCTACGGCAAGCCGATCGCAGTAATTCTCCGGTCGAAAGACGTACTGCACAGCTTTTTCCTCCCGCATTTCCGCATGAAGATGGACGTTGTGCCTGGGATGAAAACACGGATGTGGTTCACACCGACGCAAGCTGGAGTCTTCGAAATTCCATGTGCTGAACTCTGCGGTGTCGGACACTACATCATGCGCGGCGTCCTGACAGTTGAGTCGCCGGAGCAGTTCAACGATTGGATTAGCCAGCAAACACCTGTTGGAATGTCTCAGTAATCTCACATGCATCTGCAATGGAAAGCAACGTTATAGCCAACGCTGAGGCCGCAGTCCAGACACATCACCACGAGCCCCAGAGTTTCTGGACGAAGTATGTCTTCAGCCAGGATCACAAAGTCATCGCCATGCAGTACATGATCACTGCGTTGATCATGGGATTTATCGGCATGGTGATGTCGTGGATCTTCCGGATCCAGCTCGCATGGCCTGATCACAACCTGCCCTTCATGCGGTTCCTGATGCCAACAAACATGGAGAGTGGCACTCTCCAGACACCAGGATATTACATGCTCGTGACCATGCACGGCACGATCATGATCTTTTTCCTGCTTACGGCAATTCTCACCGGCGGCTTTGGGAATTTCCTCATCCCGCTCCAGGTCGGTGCACGTGATATGGCGTTTCCGTTCCTGAACATGCTCAGCTACTGGTTCTACTTCCTCTCGTGTGTTGTTATCACCGTTTCCCTTTTTGTGAGCACCGGTGCAGCATCGGCTGGATGGACGTCCTATCCGCCACTGAGTGCGCTCGCGAAAGCAACGCCGGGTTCGGGGCTTGGTCAGGACCTGTGGCTCATCGCAATTGCGCTGTTCATCGTTGCTTCGACGATGGGCAGTTTGAACTATGTGACGACTGCACTCAACATGCGCACCAAAGGGATGACGCTCATGCGGATGCCGCTGACGGTCTGGGGCATTATCGTTGCTGCGGTCTTGGGTCTTTTTGCATTTCCTGCGCTCTTTGCTGGTGCAGTACTCCTGCTCCTTGATCGGCACCTGGGCACGAGCTTTTTCCTCCCACACCTTGTCCTTGGCGGTGAGCACATCGTCCGCGATGGTGGCAGCCCCTTGCTCTGGCAGCACTTGTTCTGGTTCCTGGGGCATCCAGAAGTGTACATCCTCATTCTGCCGGCAATGGGCATTACCTCGGAAATTCTCTCCAATGGTGCTCGTAAGCCGATCTTTGGGTACAAAGTGATGGTCGGCTCCCTGGTCGCCATCGCATTCCTGAGTTTCATCGTGTGGGGTCACCACATGTTCGTCAGCGGGATGAATCCATGGCTCGGCTTTGCATTTGTCATTACAACGCTCATCATTGCGGTCCCGTCGGCGATCAAAACGTTCAACTGGCTGGGGACGCTCTGGAAGGGGAATATTCGCTTTACGACCCCGATGCTCTATGCCATTGGTTTTATCTCGACGTTTGTCACGGGAGGGTTGACGGGCATTTTCCTTGGAAATTCTGCGCTCGATATTCCGCTCCATGACACCTACTTTGTCGTGGCGCACTTCCACGTTGTGATGGGGCTAAGCTCAGTGTTCGGCATTTTCGGGGGGATCTACTACTGGTTCCCGAAGATGACCGGGAAGATGATGAGCGAGCGGTGGGGGAAGGTGCATTTTTGGCTGACCTTCATCGGTTCGTATGGTGTGTTCTGGACGATGCACTACCTTGGATTCATGGGTATGCCGCGGCGGTACTTCAACTACGAAAGCTACCAATTTCTGCCGCCGAGCATGCACACGCTGCAAATCATTATCACGATCAGTGCGCTCATTGTGGGCGCAGCGCAGCTGATTTTCGTAGTGAATTTCCTCTACAGCTGGCTGCGCGGTCCGAAAGCACCAGACAATCCGTGGCAAG
>BEHW01000097.1 GCA_002898675.1 bacterium HR20 | reverse complement strand
CCATGTGTGCGCAACGATCGCATCGAGAAACTCGCGGCTATAGACGAATGGCCGTTGGAGAAACCTACCACTCGAATCTGCATACCCATCGGCCAGGTGTGCGGAAATGTGGGATAGCCGTACTCGGAACGCAAGTGATCGTGTCGCAGAGATCGCAAGCGCGTATGTGCCGTTGATGCCGAACATGTAATCAACCGTCTCGACGGGAAACTTCAGGTTCGCTTCCGAGCGGAGTCGGGTGTACGTAAAGGCATCCACACCAAACGCAAGAGCATTCGCTTGAGAAGATGCGTTCTCCACGGCACGCCGGGTGCTCCAGATATCGGCTGAGTATCCGATGTCGAGCCGAAGCTTGCGCGGACCGAGCTGGTACTGAAAGCCAACGCGTGGCTCAAAAGCTGCGGCAACGAGCGGACGGAAGATCAAGCTACTGCTGTGAGGGCTTGCGGGCTGGTCTTGCGGCGACAGGTCTAAGCTGACAACGCCCGCGCTCGGGGCATCCTGTGCAGCAGACGTTCCAACTGCTACCAGGAATGCCAGTACGACCACCGCTGCACGCATCACCGATAGACTCCCCGCTCGGACTGTTCGACAAACTCGATTACCTCAGCAACGATTTCATCCATCGAAGGAAACCGCCGACGATATTCGGCAATGCCATCACTCATGTTGAGGCCGGAAAAGAAGGCAATCGAGTAAAATGCCTCGAGTGCTTCGATCTCGCTCGGCGAAAAGCCTCGGCGCTGTAACCCAATGCGATTGATGCCTTCGACCTTGACTGGATCGCGGCCGATGAGTGCATACGGCGGAACATCTTTGGTGATCATCGCATCGGCTGCGACCATTGCGTGCTTCCCGATGCGGCAGAACTGGTGAACTTTTGCAACTCCTCCGAGCACTACCCAATCACCGATCTGGACGTGCCCGCCAAGCTGGACTGCATTGGCAATGACGACGTGGTTGCCAACCCTGCAATCGTGCGCGACGTGCACGTACGCCATGATGAGGCAATCGCTGCCAATCTGCGTAGCATGGCTATGCGATCCGCGGTTGAGCGTGGCAAACTCGCGGATCGTTGTCCGATCCCCGATTTCAATGATCGTCGGCGAGCCTGTGTAGCGCAGGTCCTGCGGCTCCGCACCGATGACAGCGCCGGGAAAGATTTTGCACTGCCGCCCTATTCGCGAACCGCTCAAGACAATGGCGTGCGGATAGATGACTGTTCCATCGCCGATGACGACGTCACTTTCGATGATAGCATATGGTCCGACCGTGACTTCCTCGCCAAGTTGGGCGTCGGCAGCGACAATCGCGGTTGGGTGTAGCATGACACTCACGAGCTATGCCTCTTTATCCACAACGGCTGCTTGAAGGTCGGCTTCTGCTACCAAGCTCTCGCCCACGTATGCTTTCGCTTGGAGTGCGATCGTATTGAAACGCTTGCCTGTCAGCACAACATCGAGCACCAATTGATCGCCCGGGACAACAGGCTTGCGGAACTTTGCATTGTTGATCCCCATGAAGAACACGAGCTTGTCTGCGTCGTACATACCCTCGACGTTGAGCAGGAGGATGCATCCGACTTGCGCCATCGCCTCCAAAATCAGAACACCTGGCATCACCGGGCGCACGGGGAAATGTCCTGGGAAGTACGGCTCGTTGATCGTAACGTTTTTGATTCCGACGATGCGATTCCGCTCACTATCGAACTCAACGATGCGATCGACCAACAAGAAGGGGAAACGATGCGGCATGATTTTCAAGATCGCGTTGATGTCGAGCACCGCACCGTTTGCCTGCCTTGGCTGGTAGCGACGCAACAGTTTCTTCTGTTCGTAGTGCTTACGAATCTTCCGTGCGAACTCGATGTTGCTGGCGTGACCAGGCCGAGCAGCCAGAATCTGTGCCTTCATCGGCACACCGACAAGCGCAAGATCACCCATCAGGTCGAGCAGCTTATGGCGTGCAGGCTCGTTCTTGAACCGTAGCTGGGTGTTGTTCAAAATGCCGTTGGTACCAAGCACAACGTTCCGCTCAATGCCGAGCTTTTTGAGCAGTGCATGGAGCTGCTCATCGCTCATTTCACGATCAACGATAACGATAGCGTTATCGAGATTTCCACCGCGAATGAGACCTTGATCCCAGAGCATTTCCACTTCATGAAGGAAGCAGAACGTCCGGGCCGGCGCAAACTCTGTAACGAATTCTTTTTCGAGATTGAACAGCCCCGTGTGCTGGCTTCCAAGCGCAGGGTTGTTGTAATCAATCATCACCGTGATGCGGTAGTCGTCGTTGGGGAGAGCGACCAGATCTACGCCCTTTTCTTCGTTGGTGTAACGAATTGGTTGATCGAACACCAAGTACTCGCGCGGCGCCGATTGCTCGATAATTGCGGTGTTGCGGAGCGTTTCGACAAATGGCAGCGCACTTCCATCGCCTACAGGAGGCTCGTTGGCTGTGAGCTCCATGCGGCAGTTGTCAATCTGCAACCCCACGAGCGCTGCCAAGACATGCTCAACGGTGTGCACTGCCACACCATCGTAGGAGATCGTCGTGCCGCGTGCGATGTCGGTAACGTAGTCCACGAGCGCTGGAATTTCGGGGCTATTTGGGATGTCCGTTCGGACGAAGCGGTAGCCGTATCCTTCGGGTGCTGGATGGAATGTGATCGTGGAGGCATTGCCGGTGTGCAATCCAACCCCAGTAAAACTGACTGGCTCTTTGATCGTGCGCTGACGGTCAACCATCGCTGACGTTGTGAGTGTAGGTGCAACATTCGCTCTACCACAAGGGGCTACTCCTGCTCATCGCGAAGCTGGTCCGTTGGCTTCGGTGCAAATTTGTGGGCAAGCGATTCGATGATAGGCACTAGTTCGACAAGTTGCCGCAGTGCAGCCTCGCTCCGCAAGCGTCGCTGGAGTGGCACTGCAGGTGTTCCACTGTACTCGCCTGGCTGCGTGATGGATTTAGAGACACCCGATTGGGCACCGATCGTAACATCATCGCACGTCGAGATGTGACCTGTCAGTCCCGCTTGCCCGCCAATACGATTGCGTTTGCCGACGTGCGTGCTTCCTGCAATCCCCGCCTGGGCTGCGATTGCGGTATGCTCGCCAATGACGACGTTGTGGGCAATGTGGACAAGGTTATCAATCTTGACGCCATCTTCAATCACTGTTGCGCCAAGCAGACCGCGATCTACGCATGTATTGGCGCCAACTTCAACATCATCGCCAATGATGACGTTGCCCAAATGGTAGAGGTGGCGGTAGCGGCCGTTGCGCTCGATATAACCGAAGCCTTCCGAGCCGATAATCGCACCGCTCCCAATGCGGCAACGCTTTCCAATGACCGTGCCGCTGCGTATGACTGCCCCAGACTCAATGACTGTCCTTTCACCAATTGCGACTCCATCTTCGATGACAACGTGTGCGCCAATCTCAACCTCATCGCCGATGTGCACATGTTCGCCGATGACGGTCCCCGCTCCAATACGTGCACTCTTGGCAATGGTACTCGACGGCGCAATCGAAGCGGTGTGATGAATTGCCCCGCCCTGCGGCTTGGCACTAATTGCAAGGTATTCGAGCAGCGTAGCCATCGCGTCTTCTGGATCAGGATGGCAAAGTCGTGGAGTGTTGGTCGGAAGGTGCTCGGCTAGCGCAGTGTTGGTGATGACCAATCCCGCGCGCGTGTTGCGTGCTGCGGCGGCGAACTCTGGGCGAAAAAAGAATGCGATGTCGTCTGGGCCGGCGTGGTCGAGCGGTGCGATGCCTGTGAAGGTGCGATCGTCGGCATGCGCGCCGTCAATCCCGACAATTGAGCAAAGCTCAGATAAGCCAAGTGCAATGTTCATGTGCAATTGTTCTGGTGGTTCTTCAACGTGGAATCTCCTCGGCAGGGGCATCAGGTGCCTTTTCGCCGGTTGTTCTACTACGACGCCGCAACGTCGGCGGTGATTGTTTCTGGCGCTCGGCTTTGTTGCGCGGATCTTCCTCGATTGCTTTGGCAAGCTCTTTTTCCAAATCGTCCGCAGTGATGTTGAGCTTTTTCATGACCTTGACGGTCAGATCGTACTTGGGATTGACGTAGGGAATCACCTGCGTGCTTTTGTCGAGCACAATGTCGAATCCTTCGTTCGCGGCGACTTCTTGGACAGCAGCGAAGAGCTTTTCCTCGACTGGACGCAGAATGGCTTGGGACTGCTGGTCGTACTCACCGCCGGGTTCGAATTTCTGCTTGAGAAAACGCTGACGCTCCTCTTTGAGGCGAACAAGTTCAGCTTCCTTCTGCTGGCGTTCCTCGAGCGTCCAGATGAGGCGGTTTTTCTTGATCTCTGCGTCAAGTTGGTCAATGGCTTTCTGCTGTTCTGCAGCCTCTCGCTTCCAATCGTCCACCATGCTCTGAATGCGCTGTTCGGCTTGCTGCATCTCTGGCCACCGCGATCGTATTGCATCGGATGCAATGTAGCCGACCTTCTGCGCATGGAGCACGCCTGCTCGGCAGAGCACGCAGAGCACTATCACAGAGAGCTGCAGGATTGCACTGCTATTTGCCACGCTTGATTCGATCGAGAACTTTGTACGTGATGTCTGCCTTGTCTTCTGCGTAGAGCAGAAAGCTCGAGCCGCGGTCGAAGACGAAGTTGTAGCGCTCTTCTTTTGCTACGGTCGCAACCGCTTCCTGCACTTTTTTCAGAATCGGGCTCAAGAGCGAATCCCGACGGCGAGCAAGCTCGCCCTGCAAACCAAACTTTTCTTCTTGGTAGAGCGCATACTGCTGTTGGAGAGCCCGCAGGTCATCTTCTTCTTTCCGCTGTGCTTCTGCTGTCATCATCGCTTTGCTTTTCTGGTACGATTCCAAGCGCTCCTTGAACTTTGTTTCCATCATCTGGAGTGTATCGAGGAAGCGCTTGCGCAGCTCAGTCAGTTCGCGATCGGCTGCGACAGCTTCGGGGAGCTCTTTTGCAATTTTCTCCAAGTCTGCCACTGCAATGCGCAATGGCTGCTCTTTTGTGGGGACATCCTTCTGCGCAAGCGCAACGAGCGTTGCACAGCCAAGCAAAATCAACAAGCGGGAAATCATCGGAGCGAACCGAAAGTAGTGAAACTAAAGTTAGCGATTGCCGAATTGGATGTGGAAATTCCAACCGCTGCGATTACCCGTAAGGTTATCCGTATCGAATCCATACCCATAGTCGAAGCCAATCAATCCGATAGGATTGAGCAGGATACGCATCCCAACCCCTGCCGAACGCTTGAGTGTGAAAAGATCCGCATCCCGCAACCGTGGCCAAGCGTTTCCTGCCTCTGCAAACGCCAAAACGTAGATCGGCATTGGATTGAGCGAGAGTGCAAAGCGAAGCTCTGCCGTCTGGCGGAAATAAGAAAGGTTGTTGTTCCCGGGGACGCCAACGCTCCGATCGGAGTACCCACGGAGTGGAATGACATTGATTCCAGCAATCCCATTGCCGCCCATTGCGTAGTACTGGATGAGCGGGATAACACCATTGGGACGATTTCCAATCCGCCCGACGTTGCCAAACTCTGTGTTCAAGTACAGAACGAGCCGATCGAACCCCTCGATTTGCAGCAGTGGATTGACGAACTCCACTTGCAACTCGTTCTTGAGAAAGTCCGAAGAACCAATGCCGATTGCACCGAGCGAAGCTTGGAGCGTCCAACGAAAGCGAGAGCCACTCGAGGGGAAAATCAGGTTATCAAAGCTTGTGCGGCTGATGGTTTGCAATACGGAGACTTCATCGAACGTACGTGCTGGCTCGAGCGTTTGGGTGTACTCAACCTGGCGCTGATAGATGAGCGACCAATCGCCACGGAAGAAGTCATCGGGGAAACGGAATCGTCGCCCCAGATTGACCGTTCCACCGGTGCGCCGACCCTCGATGTTCCAAAAGTATCGGGTGTCGTAGAGATTGAATCCGACCGACGTTGGTTGACCGAACAGCCAAGGTTCGGCGAAGCTGATACTGAACGTCTGGTAGCGATTCCCTTGCCCGAAGTCCCACTGGAAACTGAAAACCTGTCCGGCTCCCCCAAGGAGCGGATTGCTGATGTCGAAGTTGTTGAATGCCACCCCAATCGAACCTGTCAACCCAAATTGACCGGCGTACCCGATGGAAGCATTGAGCACGTCTGTCGAGCGCTCTTCCACCTGGTAGATCAAGTCCACTTGGTTTGGCGCGCCTGGCACGCGCCGTACATCAGGGCGAAGCTTTTCAGGATTGAAAAAGTTCAACACGCCGAGTCCTTTGACCGAGCGAATGATGGCCGCGCGGTTGAAGTAATCCCCTGGTCGGGTGAATAGCTCACGCCGGATGACGCGGTCTTGCGTCTTCGTGTTGCCTACAATATCAACGCGGCGAATGGTGAATCGATCGCGCTCGTACACGTGCACTGCGATGTCCACACCATCGCTCGCAGCGCGTCGAATGTCGTAGAGGATCGTTGCTTCTAGGTAGCCGTTATCGAGGTAGAGAGAACGAATATCCGTCTGCTCTTCGTTGCCGTTGATGTTCTTTTCAATTTGGTCGAGATTGGCAGGACTTCCTGGCTCGATTCCAAGTCGCTGCGTAAGAAGCGCACTGGGAAACACCGTATTCCCGTCGAACGTCACCGAGCGGACGTAGTACTGCGTTCCTTCCTGGAGCGCAATGCGAATGTCAACGGCTTTTTCCTGGCGGTCAATGGCAAATTCCGTCTTGAGCGTATCGGCATCAATGTAGCCTCGCGCGTGGTAGTACCGCAGAATGGCTGGGATGTCTTTTTCGTAGAACTTCTTGCGGTCGAACGTTGCCGAGCGCCAGAATTGCCACCACCGTTTGGGTTTATTCTCTTCGAGTGCGCCAACGAGCTCATCAGCTGGTACATGCACTGCCCCATCGAACGCAACGCTCCGCACTTTGTACTCATCGCCTTCAGTAATTGTCACGATGACGTCCACGTACCCTGGGAGCTTCGCAGTTGCTGTGTCAACGTGGACATCAGCAAAGAGCAGACCTTCCTTTTCGTAGAGCTTGAGCACACGCTGTCGAATGAGTGCTACCTCGTAGTATGGCATCAGCTCGCCAGTGGCTTTCCCAACAGCTTCTCTGATCTTCTCGAGGCTAATTTCTTTGTTGCCGCGGATTTCAACGGCATTGAATCGCGGTACTTCACGCACGATGATTTTTAGGAAAACGCCCAGCGATGCGATACGATCAACAACAATCCGAACATCAGCGAACTGACGGCGCTGCCACAAATTGCGAATTGCCTGCTGCAGAAGGTCCGAGCGGGGGTCGAGCTGCTCGCCGACTCGGAGCTGCGCAATCGCAAGGATTGTCGCTTCGTCCACAAAGCGGTTGCCCTCGACTGTGACACCTGCAATGCGCGGGTAGCTCTGTCCCCATGCAAGTCCACAGCCGATGATCAGGACCACCACAGTCCGAAGAATCGAATTCATCCTTTCCGGCGCTGGACGATAGTATCGAACAACTCCTTGAT
>BEHW01000096.1 GCA_002898675.1 bacterium HR20 | reverse complement strand
GAAGCCCAGTCGTCGAGCAAATCATCCCGCGGGCGATGCTCTACGTTGCCGACGAGGTCTTCTTGACCGGAACAGCAGCAGAGATTACGCCGGTGCGATCAATCGATCGTATCGCAATCGGGAGCGGAACTGTCGGCCCCGTCACACGTGCGATCATGGAGCGCTTTGCCCGTATCACCCGCGATGGCGAGGATCCTTACCAATGGCTGACATTCGTCAACAAATCGAGTGCTCGTGCGTCCAAACGCATGCGTTCCAGCCAGACAGTCAACAGTAAGTAGCACCATCATCCCCACCCGGAACATGCCGAGCCGTTCAAAGTCGAGCCGAACGAAAAAATCTTCACCTGCTCCAGTACCATCCCCAACGAATGGGTCGTCCAGCCGAACCGCTGAGCATTCGCGCTTTGATTTTACCGGCTTCGATCGAGAGACGATCCTCCGCTGGTACAAGCTCAACCATCTCGGACGAAAGCTGGACGAAAAAGCTGCCACGTACCTGAAGATGGCGAAAGGATGGTCCTACCATGCACCGTGCGCTGGGCACGATGGGATTCAACTTGCCATTGGGCAGATTTTCCGTCCGGGCAAGGATTTCCTCTTCCCCTACTACCGCGATTTGATCACAGCGCTCTCGGCAGGCATTACCCCCTACGAAATCATTCTCAACGGCTTGAGTAAGGATGCCGACGTTGCCGGCGGCGGACGGCACATGAGTAACCACTTTGCCAAGCCTTCGATTCGCATCCAGAACGTCAGCTCCTGCACGGGAAACCACGCCCAGCATGCCGCTGGTACTGCACGCGCCATCAAAAAGTACAACGGCGATGAGCTGGTCATCTACTCCGGCGGTGAGTCGGCATGTTCGGAGGGCTACTTCTACGAAGCAGTCAACGGAGCTTCGCGCGAGCGCTTGCCCGTGATTTTCGTGATCCAGAACAACAAGTTCGGCATCTCTGTCCCCGTCGAAGAGCAGACGGCTAACCCCGATGTGTCGGAGAACTTCGTTGGTTTTCGGCATCTGCTCATCGTCAAGTGCGACGGGCGCGATGTCTTCGATTCGTACCGTGCGATGAAGAAAGCTGCTGAGTACGTCCTCTCCGGCGCAGGGCCGGCAATGGTGCATGCCGACTGCGACCGGATCGGCTCGCACTCGAATTCCGACAATCACGAGCTCTACCGCTCCAAGGAAGAAATTGAAGCGATGAAGGCGCGCGACCCGCTGAAGATCTTCCGCCAGCGGATTCTCGAGGAAGGCATCGCCAGCGAGGAAGAGCTCCAGGCACTCGAGCAAGAGAACATGGCAGAGATTGCAGCTGCAGCTGAGAAAGCCGAAGCTGCGGCTGATCCAGATCCTGCATCCTGGAAGGACTTCATCGTGCCTCCAGCGATCATTGACTACAACGATCCGAGCGAGGAACAGGCTGTCTTTGATCCGAACGCGCCGATGCTTACGCTCCGCGAGGGGATCAACTACGCGCTCAAGCAGGAGTTCCGCCGCAACCCGCATACGTTCCTGTGGGGCCAGGATGTCGCCTCGAAGAACAAGCAGGGCATCTTCAACGTCGTCAAAGGAATGCTCGACGAGTTCGGCAACGAGCGCATCTTCAACGCACCGATTGCCGAAGATTACATCGTCGGCACAGCCAATGGCTTCTGCCGCTATCGGGACGACATCCGCGTGGTGATCGAGGGTGCCGAGTTCGCCGATTATTTCTGGCCAGCGATGGAGCAACTCATCGAGTGCTCGCACGATTATTGGCGCACGCGCGGGCAGTTCACACCGAACATTGTCATCCGACTCGCCAGTGGCGGGTACATTCAAGGCGGCCTCTACCATTCGCAGTGTCTCGACGCGGTGTTTGCGCACTTGCCGGGCATCCGTGTGGTGTGTCCTGCGTTTGCTGACGATGCTATCGGGCTGATGCGGACGGCGATTCGCTCGCAAGGGGTGACGATGTACATTGAGCCGAAATTCCTCTACAACTATCGCCCGACGAGTGCACCGACACCACCGGACAACTACCTGATTCCCTTCGGGAAGGCACGGGTTCGGCGCCCTGGCCGGGACCTAACGCTTGTTTCCTACGGCAACGCGTTGCACTGGTCCTTGAAGGCAGCCGAGCAGTTGGCCGCCGACGGGATCGAGGTGGAGGTGATTGATCTTCGCTCGTTGCGTCCGTGGGATCGCGACAGGGTGTGCGATGCAGTCAAGCGGACTGGTCGTGCGGTGGTTGCCCACGAGCACTACCTGACCGGAGGTTTTGGGGGCGAGGTTGCTGCGACGATCCAAGATGAATGCTTCCGCTGGCTCGATGCGCCGGTCAAGCGTGTGGCGTCGAAAGATTGCCCCGTTGGCTTTGCCAAGCCGCTCGAAAACGCCATTCTGCTGAGCGTCGAGGATATCGTCGAGGCGGTGCGGCAGGTTCTGCGCTGGTGAGCGAGGGGTTATCCCCAGTAGTTTGGGGACTCTTTGGTGATGATCACATCGTGGGGATGCGATTCGCGCAGTCCTGCAGGCGTGATGCGGACGAAGCGACCGTGCTCCTTGAGTTCGGCAATCGTGCTGCACCCGCAGTACCCCATCGCGGCACGCAGACCACCGACGATTTGGTAGAGCGTGTCGGCAACGGAGCCTTTGAACGGGACACGGCCTTCGATTCCTTCGGGAACAAGTTTGGCGATCTCGTCTTCGGCATCCTGGAAGTAGCGGTCGGCTGAGCCGCTCATCATTGCGCCTTCGCTCCCCATGCCGCGGTACACCTTGAACATGCGCCCTTCGTACTGCACTTTTTCGCCGGGAGATTCTTCGTGACCGGCGAGCATGTTACCCATCATCACGCAGTCAGCGCCAGCAGCAATCGCTTTGGCGATGTCGCCGGTTTGCTTGATGCCGCCATCGGCGATGAGTGGGACACCTTCTTCCTGGCAGATGTCGGCAGCAGCCATGATTGCGCTCAGCTGGGGAACACCGACGCCGGCGATGATGCGCGTAGTGCAGATCGAACCGGGGCCGACGCCGACTTTGACGCCATCGGCTCCTGCGTCAATGAGTGCGCGCGCACCGTCGGCTGTTGCAACGTTGCCTGCAATCAGTTGCTGCCCTGGATAGTGTGCTTTGATGCGCTCGACCATCTCGAGGACACCACGGGAATGGCCGTGAGCAGTATCCACGACGACGACATCAGCCCCCGCCTCGACGAGTGCAGCGACGCGCTCGAGCGTATCGGCAGTGACACCGACCGCTGCTCCAACGCGTAGGCGCCCGTGTTCATCTTTGCAGGCATTCGGGTAGCGGCGTTTCTTTTGGATGTCCTTGAACGTGATAAGTCCGCAGAGGATACCGCGCTCGTCCACAACGGGGAGTTTTTCGATGCGGTGCTGCTGAAGGATGCGCTCGGCATCGTCGAGTGTTGTGCCGACAGGTGCGGTGATAAGGTTCGTGCGCGTCATGACGTCAGCGATTGGGCGCGAGAGATCCTCGATGAATCGAAGGTCGCGGTTTGTCAGAATCCCCACCAAGCGGCGAGACTTATCAACGATCGGGATGCCAGCGATGCCGTAGCGGGCCATGATGCGTTTGGCATCGCCGATGGTTCGGTCTGGTTCGAGTGTGATGGGGTCTTTGATCATCCCGCTTTCGCTGCGCTTGACTTTGCTGACCTCCTCTGCCTGGCGATGGATGCTCATGTTTTTGTGGATAATGCCGATGCCGCCGGCGCGCGCTAGTGCAATCGCCATCGCTGATTCAGTGACGGTGTCCATCGCAGCGCTGACGATGGGAATGTTCAGCGTGATACCGCGTGTAAGCCGAGTGTGGAGGGAAACATCCCGAGGCAGCACTTCCGAGTAGCGTGGGACAAGCAGGACGTCGTCGAACGTGATGCCATCGCCAAGAATTTTCTCGAACCTCATGGCCGAAGTAGTGAAGAACGAATGCGCGAAAATACTGTGCAGTTCGACGTGGTGCTTGAGCGCTCGTGCATCGAGCGCACCAGTGCCTTGAACAGAGATGGGTTCGCCACACTGCTGCAGTGATGGAGCGCTCGTAGCCGTCGGCACCGGTTGAGCAACTGTGTGTCGCACGGAAGTACTGTGCAGGTGGAGCGCAGGAGTAGTAGGTGTGAAGGAAAGTTGACAGTGTGGAATCGGCTGGACGATTTGGAGCGTTTCGATGAAAGGAAAATGCGCGTCAGAGCGGAAAAATTTTTCGCTCTGTCGCAGGAGCGGGAGCTGGTGGGAGCGTATATTTGCGGTGCGGAACGCCGCGCCCGTAGCTTAATGGATAGAGCATTGGATTCCGGTTCCAAAGGTTGGGGGTTCGAGTCCCTCCGGGCGCGCGAGTCTGCATGCAGCATCCACCCTTGCCCGCCAAATGTTGGGCACAACGGACGTACGATAACCCATGGCTGAACCGACAACACCGACCCAGGATCCCGTAGCGGAAGCGCCTGTAACGCCACCGGCAGTGACGTTGCCGCCGTGGCTCGAACAGGTGTGGAGCGATCGCCGCATTCGGTATGGTGCGGCCGTAGTTCTCGCGCTCGCTCTTGCCGTTGCTGGCTATCTGCTGTGGCACTCGGCGCAGCAAGATCGCGAGCAGGAAGCCAGCTTAGCGCTTAGTCGGGTGCTTCCGTACATCGAAGCGGAGCAGTACGACCAAGCGCTCGATGGCGATCCGAAGAAGACGGTCCGTGGCGAACCTGTTCAAGGCCTGCGGGCGATCGCCGATACCTATGGGAGCACGACTGCAGGGAAAACTGCAGCATTCTACGCTGGGCAAATCTTCCTGAGCCGAAAACAGTACGATGACGCAGAGCGGTACTTCGAGCAGGCATCCGGCTCGGATGCAGTGTTGGTGCGCATTGGTGCGCAGGCAGGACTGGCGGCGTGCTACGAGCAACGCTCGAAGTTTGAACAAGCAGCGCAGCTCTACGAGGGCCTGCTCTCCGATGCCGAGCGTGCGGGTATGAAGGACAAGTTCATGCTCGAAGCCGCGCTTTGCTATGAAAAAGCTGGAAAAGCCGAGCAAGCAATTCGCCTCTACAAAGCATTGCTTGCCGAATTTGAGTTTTCTGAATACGCACCCGATGCCAAGGCTGGACTTGTCCGACTTGGCACGGTTGTTGAGTACTGAGCGCGCCCTTGACAGCTGGCGGGAGTGCCGAAGTTCAGCACGCTCCTGTCAAGGAAACCCAAATAGCAGAACGGTGACATCAATCAATGAACAATCAAGGTATGACAACGTTTTACTCTCTCGGAGGTCGTATGCTTCGTTGGTTTCGATTGAGCGCGATTGCAGCGCTCGTTGCAATGGTGACGGGGACTGCGTTTGCGCAGTTGCCGATACGTGAGGTTTCCGGACGCGTTGATGCAAAGGATGTGCGGATATTCGTCCGCGATACGCTCTACCGCATCAGTGGGAATTACGTCATTGCCGGAACGCTCATCATCGAGCCGGGTACCCGCGTGGAGTTCCTGCCCAATGGTCGCATCATTGACTCGACCGGTGGACGGATCATTGCAGACGGGCGTGCCCGTGCAACATACCCGTTCCAAAATCCTCCCGATTACCAGACAATCCCGCGACCTGGGGGCGGAACGTGCTACGATTACTCGGACCCAGCGTACTTCCAATCGGTAATCTCGCGGACAACGCAAATTGAACCGACAATCCATCCGCAGAAGTATGATATCACGTACAACGTGATTTTGGACACGCTCACGCGTCGGATCGAAAACCTGCCACCGCTTCCCTACAACGCGCAAGGGGCAGTATATGTGCAGTGGCCAACAGCGGTGAACCCATCTGGAACACCGACTCCGCCGTCGGGGCAGCTGTACATCTACAATATGCCAACGGTTGTTGGAGCGAACACGTACTACAACACGAAGTTCGTTGTGCCTTTCGAGTATGCGTTGATGTGGATTACGTCGCGGCTGCAAAATCCATCGCTCGATCCATTGATTCGCACACAGCCGTGGCGCCGATTCAATAACCAAGATCCGAGTATCGGTGGTCCTGGACGAGATCGCATTCGTTTCGTCGGGGTCGGAACCAACCTTGCGCGGGAATGGGGACATATCATCATCCTTCCGGGGGCACGGACGGCATTCTTCCGTGACTGTGACTTCGATAACTTCCGCAAGGACACCACCGTTGACCGGGTGAACATTTATCAGCAGGCTGCCGCTGGCGACGTCAATAACCCGACCTCCATCAACGGGCAGCTGGTGGCGATGACGCAAGGTTCGGGTGGTGCACTCTCGATCCTTTCGTCGCGGACGTGGCTTGTCAACTGCAACTTTACGCGGAATACCGCACGGTATCATGGTGGCGCAGTGCAGTTCCTCCAAGCGCCGTTTGATGTCAACAACGTTTTCTATCCCTCTATCACGAGTGGGCAAGGCGCAACTGAGTACAACAGTTTGCCTGCCTCATATCTGCCGAGCGATGTCGGTGCTGCGATGACTCCGCCGCGGCCGAGCCACATCGTAAATCAGTACCTTTTCGAGCACAATACAGCGAACACTTCAACGCTCCTCCCACCACCGCGGCGTGACAATGCGCCCAACAGCACCAACTATGTTCGTGCACACGACAACCTCTATGATGGCACGATCAATGAATTGGAGGATACCTATCGCCAAAACCTTGATGATGGCCGATTGGCAATTTATCTGGGCCGTGTGCGGCAATTGACCTTTGCGCAGAATCGCATTCTCAATGCGGCGATCCGGACTGATACAGTCGTCACTCCCAATGGTACATTCATCATTGTGCGCGATGAATTGAACGCGCCAGCTCCGGTGGAGACAAATCCGAACAAGGCGTACAAGAATGACGCATTCGGCGGGGCGGTCTATATCGCAGGTCGGTGGGGAATCCACATTGGTCTTGGCGTCAATGACTACCAAGGTTATGACTACATCATCTTCGATGGCAATAAAGTTTCGAACTTGCAGCAAGCAACAGGAACAAATGGTGCACGCGGTGGAGCGCTCTACGTCGGTGGCTATACGAGTCTCGTAACAACAGGTCGCTACCGTTCGAATATGACCGAGACACCGTTTGTGACTGACTACAACGCTGCTGCCCTCAGTCAAGGTGGAGCGATCTACATGTCCTCGACCGCAGGACGGCTTGTGCTCCGAGGTGGCACCCAGCAGCCTGTCCCGATGTACATGACAAGTAACCAATCAGCACGTGGTGGTGCTATCTATGTTGCTGAGAACGTGGCCTATGATGGGCTGCCCTCACCCCACATCGGTGGTTCGGATGCAAACAACATCCAGGTGCGCAATCTGGGGTATAACATCAAGTTCCAGAACAACACTGCCAAGTACGACGGTGGTGCAATCTTTACGCGACGGAACTACCTTGTCTATGGTGCTGGCGGTGTTATTAGCGGAACGCTCACCGGCTATACGAGTGCTCATATGATCGAGTTCTCCGGCAATACTGCTGGGTATTCCGGTGGTGCGGTTGCTGCTCACTTCCGCAGTGCAATGAATCAGCCGGAGTACAATTACATCCGTCACGTTCGTTGCATTTTCGATAACAACCGTGTTGGAGATAATGTTGACAGTGCCAATCGGGCGAATGTCCGTGGTGGTGGGGCGATCTATGTTCTCAATGGTGAGTTGCAAACGACGAAAGCGTGCGAATTCCGTGGTAACCTTGCCCAGTGGGGCAATGGCGGTGCAATCGCACTCGTCAATCCGAAGCCTTCGAGTGCGGGAACTCCTGTTGGAGGCATCTTCCAGCGGGTCTTTGTGACAGATCTCGATATGGTTTCCTATGGGTCGAATCCAGCGTTCATCACGGGGTATAGCTCATATGATCCTCCGTTTACGTTC
>BEHW01000095.1 GCA_002898675.1 bacterium HR20 | reverse complement strand
CGGACGGCAGGCGCTGAATTTCGCAACGATGCACCAATCGCACAGGTAACCAACGATGGTACCATCGAGATGGCTGCCCTTGGGAATCTCTTCACCGGGAGCCGTCCGCTTGGGGCAACGCCTGAGAGCCGAATCGGCGGAACTGTCCTCTGGTCTGCCACTCCTGATGATCAGCGCGTGCAAGCTCGATGGTACACGAATCTTTCCCTTGCGGGAGGGCGCAAAACCATTAGCGATTCGGTGTTCGTTGGCGCAACGTATGCTATCGCCAGTGGTACTGGCACTCGCACGTACGAGGGGACGTTCTACTACGACGGAACACAGCAGCAAACCATCGTCCCTGAACATGGGGATAATGCCTATCGCAACCTTGTCTTGCTCGCTGGTCCACAAGGGCAACCTAAGCTGCTGCGTGGTGATACAGCAACCGTTCGTGGTTTCTTCCTCAACCATGCCTCGAACATAGGCGGGGCAAGTGTCAATAGCGGCGGCGTCCTCGATCTCCGCGCCGATGGTCGCTCGGAATCTCCATTTGCTGTCGTTGGCTCTGGGAGTGCAATTTTAGTCACTGTACCTACAGCGCGGCTTCGCATCGCGAACGCTTCGCAGCTCAATGTTGATGGTGCCGGCCATCTGGTCGTTTCGAGCACGTGGCAACCCGCGGCGTTGACCATTGACTCTGGTTCGACGCTCCGTATCAGTGCAACGGGAACACCGGGGCGCTTTTCGTTGCTCGTTACAGCTGCGATGGATGTTGTGGGGACGTACCTCAACACTGCACCGTCCCTTGTCAATGCTACGTACGAATGCGGCACTACGGTCCGCTATCGTGGATCCTATGCCAACCAAATCCTCCAGGCTACCGCTGCAGAGCCGAACCATCGCTACGGAATTCTCGAAACATCGGGAGGTAATAAGCGAGCCAATGGCGACGTGCACGTTGGCTGCGGACTGTTAGTCAATACCGGCTCAACTCCGCATACCATCTCGATGGGCGATTATACCCTCACAGTGCACCATGCCGACACTGCGCTTACACCGATTCGGTACGATTCGGCACTTGGAGATTGCCAATCCGGATCTGAGGTGGTCGGGCGTTTCCGCCATGAAGGATTGAAGGGCGCACTTGCATACGGGCAAGTGCTGACCCTCAACAATCGCTTTACGACGATCGCATTCACCGATACCACAGGAATGCCTCTGGCGGTGACGCTCAGCGTCTTTCCGATGACTGCGCCGAACAGCTTCAACGCTGCAATGGACGTTCAGCGTAAAATCACCATTGGCTATGGCTCGAGCTCGGGGCAGCCGGCATGGTCTGCGACGCTGCGGGCAGCATTTCGGTTGGAGGAGTCGCGCGGTCTTTCTGGGCTTGCACGACTTAGTGGTTTGCGAACCTATAACGCACCACGCTTTGTACCGCCCAATCGCATTGGCCGCAACTATACACGGCAACTCGATACTACGTGCGCATTTCTCTGGGTCGAAGCGCGCGGTATCACGCCTGCAGGCACCGATGGCTTGCTCGACGGCAGCGACCTTCTGCTCCGTGCAGCTCCCGCACGTGTGGTCACTGCTCGTGATGGCCGGTGGTCGAATCCTCGTACCTGGCTCGATGAGAGCGAGCCGTTGCCATACGATACTGCCGTCGTGCTCCACAACGTCTGGGTGGGATTTGTGCGTCCGCTTGCCAACGGCTGGGATGGCTATGCAGTGCCGGAACGCTATCCGCAGGCGCTGGCAGCACGTGTTATCATTGACCACAGTAACAGCGATGCTGCATTGATTTTCGGTGCGGATTCGACTGTCCCTTCCCCTGATGGACTGTTCATCATCGGTGGTGCAAGCGACTATCTGGCGACGACGGTCGGACGCGGAGGCGAGCTCGACATCATCGGCTGTGATACGCTCCGGTCGCCTCGCGTGAACCTTACGCGCACTGACTTTGAGCGCTTTGCTCGAACGACAACTGCTGCAGAGCCTAAAGAACGCGGCTTGGTCATCTTCGCATCAGAGCCACGGCCGACCGTGCGCGTCAATACTCTTCGCAACACAGGTTGGATACAAAATGCTGGACGCTTGCAAATCGGCGATGAATAAACGCAGCTGGATCGTAGCTCGTTGCATTGTGCTGATCGGCGCACTCTCTATGCCAATTGGTGCACAGCAAGTGCTCGAGAATGCCAGCTGCGGTCGCATCGTCAACGCTGGGCGGATCGAGGTGCGTGGCTCTCTTGAGAGCCATTCCGGCGGTACCATCGCCAACGGCAGCGGTGTTGTTACCATCTCTGGCAATGCACGAATCGAGCAATCTGCACTCGATGGACGCACCGAATTTCTCGGTGACACAGCGGGTGCGGAGCAACGAGTGCCGCAGATTACCTACCAAGTGCTTTACTTCCGTGGACAAAGCCGCAAGATGCTCGATACGGCATCCCAACGCTCGCTTGTCAGTACCGATACGCTCATCGTCGAGTCTCCAAGCGAGCTTATTATCTCCAGCAGCTATCCACTCATTGCCCGTGGCCGTGTCCATCACGATGGAATGGTCAATCGCGATGGCCGCTATGGAGCGATTATCCTGCAAGGCAGCGCCGAACAGCGCGTGTCCGGGCGCGGCTCGATGAGTGCTCTCGAGCTGGATAACCTTGTGGGGGCTTCTCTGGAGGATTCCGCGCAGATCAGTATTCGCCACACGTTGTACCTGCATCGAGGGCAGCTCCGCAACTCGCCGCAGGCGAACATCGCGATGCTGCCTGGTTCCCTTGTTATCCGGACTGATTCTGCATCGGTTGTTGATTTTCTCATCGCGCGCGGTGGCTACTCTGTTCGATATGATGGCACTGAGCAGATTCTGACGGGAAATGAGCTTCCAGCAAATGACAGCCTCCTTCGCTCGCTTGTGGTGCGGAACCGACGCGGCATCGTTCTCGATCGGCATGTGACGGTCAACGATTCGCTTTACCTGGAGCCGCAAGATGCTCCGACGTTCATCGTAGCAGAGCCGGACTCGCTCCAGCGATATGTCGTGACCTACACACCCTCGCAGCTCGATCCGAGCTACGGGCACCCACGCTCGGAAATCATCGGCTCCCTCAAGCGAACTGGGCTCCGAGGCGATAGCACACCGCAACTCTACACCAACCGCTTCACGTGGCTTGCGCTCCGCGTCGCCGGGAGTGCTGTGCCAGCTTCTGTGACGATGCGGACACTGCCGAAAACTTTTCCGCCACTACCGGAAGGCACAACGAAAGCACAGCGTGCCTTCTTCATCGAAGCGACCGACAAAACAGGAGCACCACTGGCCGCGCTACCGATGACATTCGGCTACGCGTGGCTGGATACGCCTGCCGAACCTGCTACCGATGAAGCCAACGGACTCGATCGAGCGAAGGTAATCCTGCTGCATTGGAATGGTGCGCGCTGGAGGAATGTGCGGTCCTCGCGCGTACCTGCATCGCTCGACCCATCAGGCTGGGCATATTCGCTTGCCGATACGCTTTCAGTACTCGGTCCATTTGCGATTGGGTACCCGGTGCCAGTGCAAGTGTGCTTGGATGCACGTGTCTTGCTCGAAGGTCCCTATCGCAATGGGACGATGGCAACCGATCTTGCCCAGCGTCGGTTGATTCCAACAACGCCACCGAACATCTACCCGTACAATCGCGATCCCAATCGGAGCAGAATCAACGCACGGGTCATTGATTCCAGCATCGTTGATTGGGTACTTGTGGAGCTGCGTCCGAGTCCATCGAGCCAGCAGCGCATTTACCGAACAGCACTTCTCCGCGCCGATGGCGCAATCGTTGACGTAGATGGCGCCTCGCGGCTCTGCTTTGAGCCAACGGTGGATACCACAGCCTACTACGTCGCAATTCACCACCGCAACCATCTGGCGATTATAACCGCCGAGCCGCAGCGGCTTACAGGCGACGATCAGCCCGCACGTGCGCTCACGTTGAGTTTGCCCAGTGCAGTGCTCGGGGGTGCAGCCGCGCTCAAACCGATTGACTACACACCCCAGACTGGCGTCATCTTCGGTATGGTTGCAGGTGATGTCAATGGCGACGGGAGCGTTGATGTTTCCGATCGTGCCGATTACGACGCCATCTGGAACGGATGTGTCCAGGAAGGATACTTCAACCGCGATACGGATATGAGCGGTATCGTGACCACGCGCGATGCGAACAAGACGTGGAATAACCGCGGTCGAACTACGAACGTGCCACGATGAAACTCAGCGCGCTCCGACTTCTGGTTCTCGGTGCATTCCTCGCACTTCCAAGTGCGTATGCACAGCAACTTCAGCGCGAGGTGCTTTCGATTGTCTCGATCGAGAACGTTGCCATTGTTGATCCGCAGACGATGGAGTTCACGTTGACACTCCGGCGAACTTCAAACGTCTGGGAGCGCTGGGCAAATGGGACGTTCCAGTTCCAAATCGTTGGTGTTGCAAGCAGTCGCTACACCCCGAGTGCAATGCGCGTTGAGTTGCTGCCGAATTCGTCGGATCTGCCAATCGCGCCGTATGTGAACGCACCACTATCGGCGTATAGCCTCTGCATCAGCTTGCACGAAGGGTGGATTTCGATCTTCATTTATGGACCAGATGAATTCCGCGACGCGAAGTATTTCCCGCTCGATTCGGCACTTCGACTGGGACGATTTCGGATAACAATGACCGACGGCGGACGAATCGGAACAGCACTCGCATGGATGGAGCCGATTGATTACTACCAGGCCAACGCGTACAAGCTCGAAGTTGATAGCATCGCCTATGCCGTCCGTTGGTACCGTGCAGACGATAACGTCGAGATGCGAAACTACCCTCGGCTCGATAGTACGCAGCAAGTGATTGTGCGTGTTGATTCCTTCCGCGTCGCACCAGCGCCAGAGCCATGTTTGACGCTCAAGGCTGGGAGCTTCCGCGCCGAGTATCTCGGGGACCGACTTGTCCAGCTGTCGTGGTCTACGCTCTGCGAACAAGGGGTCCGAGGTTTTGTCATCCGACGTCGGTGCATCTGTTCCTCGCTTCCGCCGAGCGAGGCTGAATTCCGCGAGGTGCGTCGCTTTGGTATCCCGTTCGATACTGCGCTCTTTTCGAAGGGCACCACGTCAGTTGGTTTCGACTATGCGATGTCTGCACCAGATACCGTCGAGCTTCGTGACGTCTATTACGAGTACGAACTTTCCGCCATCATGTTCGACGGCTCACGGCGCTTTCTCGATACGACGTCAATTCGGATACCGAACAGCGTTATTACCAGTGCAACGGTGTACCCCAATCCGACGACAACACAAGCGACAATTCGTTACACCGTTTCCGACCGCGTGCGGATCACTGCGAAAGTTTACGATATCACTGGCAAGGAGCTGACGGTACTGCTCGATAACGTCGTCGTTCCGCGGACTGCACCAGGTAGTATCAACACCGTCGTATGGAATGCGCCTGACCAAGCGTCGCAAGGACTCTACAACGTTGTGCTCATCGCCAATCCAGTTGATGACCCGACGATTGAACTATCGCGTGCAATATTGAAGATTCAACTACTGCGCTAATGGTGCCATGGTCTTGCGAGCCATTTGGATCTTGATTGCCGTGAGCCTGCCGCTGGCAGCACAAGTTGCCGGCATTGATACGCTGGGGTTGCAGTACGTTCGCGACGATGGCGATACGGTGATCATTACACGCTCGCCCGGCCAGTGGCGCATTGGACCGATGATTTCAGGCACCTACCACATGCATTTTGGTAAGCTTATCATTCCGGCGAACTTGGTCTGTCCGACCGACGGCTACCTTGTGCTCAACAGTGGCGGCTTTGGAGGAGGTGGCATCGGCATCGGCGGGCAGTACGTCTATCATCCGAGCGGTTCGCTCTGGGGAGTTTCATTCATGGTGAGCATCTTCGATGTTCGGCAGACAACGTCGGTGACGCGAGTGCCCGGATTGCCTGTCAATCCATCGTTTGAGCTGGATAACACGATTGTTGCCCAGAACGCGATGACCTATATCACCTTCATGCCACAGGCACGCTACTACTACACCGACTATCCCGGTTTGCACTTTCTTGCGGGGCTCGATGTTGATGTGCTCACGACAAAGTCGCTGGCGCGCACCGACGTCGTCTATAACGACGAGCGCATTGACGTTCAACGTCGGGTTGGATTCGAACCGAACTGGCTCCGTGTTGGTGGGCATATCGGAGCAGGGTGGGACCTCTTTGCGGGCTTGCTCGGTTCGTGGAGGATGACGCTCACGCCGTTTATGACGCTGCACATTGGGACGAATATCTACTCGAAGAATGGCTCGAACTGGAATAGTGCGTACGTTCGTGGTGGAGCAAGCTTGACATTCGGCGAGGATATTCTCACTGAAACAATTCTGCCGCGGAATCCCGCAGTACCAAGCCAAGCGCCGCCTGCAATTGCAGCGCAGCACGTGCAGTGGAAAGCTCCCGTTGAGCCAACGCAAGGTCTCTACATCGCGACGTTGCTCCCGACAATTGCGGAAAGCGATATTGTGCCGCCACCACCACCGACGCGTACACCTCCACCAGCCCTGCCACGGGTTGTGCCGAACCAAATTCAGATTTTCACTGGCTACGCGAATCCCACCGACACAGCGCTGACAGACGAACTGCGTAGATACCTCGATGCTGTCGCCGAGTATCTCAAGCAGAATCCTCGCGCGGAAGTACGCATCGTTGGGCACTCGGATAACTTCGGTGGAACACCAGCCCAGACGCAGCGTGTTTCCGATGAGCGAGCGCTGCAAGTTGTACGGTACCTGATGAGCAAGGGAATCTCGCGTGATCGCTTGCTTGCATCGGGGATGGGCGCCCGCAATCCTATCCAAAGCAACCGGACTCCCCAAGGGCGGATGGCAAACCGCCGCGTCGAGATCACCATCGTACAGTAGCGCGCACGGGCTACACTTTCTCGCCAAGCTGCCGATACTCTAACCGTCGTACTGTTTGACGGTTAGAGCACGATGTACACCGCACAAACGCTGACGGAGAGCTCCCGCTTCCCGCGATTGCCGCTGGCAAAGTATTTCCAAGTTGCTGCAATTGCAATCGTCGGTATTGCGCTCAGTATTGCAGCGATGTACCTGCTCGACGATTCCCTACGCACCAAGCGGCAGATGGAATTCGACAAAGCGGTAGGTTCAGTCGTCACTCGCTTGGAGCAGGGAACGACCACGTATGAAAACGTCCTTCGAAATCTCGATGCTCTGTTCCGCAATAGTGTGCAAGTTGTGCGCGACGTTTTCGAGCTTTATTCAACTGTGCCTGCTGAATCCAATCCTGCTATTCGGTGCATCGGGTATGCAAGCATTGTCACTCCGCGCGAATTAGGAGAATCTACCTTCTACGCGCGATCGGAGCGCTATTACGACTACCACGTCCAGCCACCGGGCGAGCGCCCTCTCTACATGCCCGTGCTCTATGCAGTGCCGTATCCTCAGCGCGCAAGTGTCATTGGCTTCGATTTACTCAGTCGCCCAGAGCTTGCAGAAGCAGCCATGCGTGCGCAACAAAAGCGCACCATCATTGCCTCACAGGTTTTCACTGTCCAGCGCGATACAGCGGCTGTAGTGCTTATGATCCCGACCCAGCATAAGAACTCCTCCGATGTCGTGCTCCCAACAGCCCATTCACGCTATGACGGAGTGCTCTTTGTCGAGATGGACGTTCGGAAGTTTCTCCAGACTTCACTCGGAGATAGTGTTGCCTCTGATCGCATGCTCAACTTCCGCGTGCTCGAGGATGGAGCTGGGCGCACACCAAGTGTCATTGCAACGTTTGGTACCAGTGATGCGCCGACTTCAGAGGATGCGTTCCACACAGAGCGCCGCATTGCAATTGCCGATCGAACATTTCTGGTGGAGTTCACCAGTGCCCCTATCCTCACGCAAGGGATTGAAAACTACTGTGGGATCTTCGCACTG
>BEHW01000094.1 GCA_002898675.1 bacterium HR20 | reverse complement strand
CATAGTCGTGCGCGACGTTGGAGATCATGTTGTTGGCAAGGAGAACGTTCGCATTACCGCCGCTGGTATTCACATCAATCCCATATGCCCACCAGTTTCCACCCGCGGTGTAGAAGATGCGGTTGATCCGATTCCCGAGAATTGTCGTGTTCGCAACGCCTGTTGAAAGCCCAATGCCATAGACATTGGACCCGCTGCTGGAATAGCCGAGCACGCCATCAATGACGTTGCGTGCGATCGTAGCCCACGAACTGTTATCAACAAAGATTGCTGCACCAGATGACGTAGCAGGCGAAATGTTGAGAATTGCGTTGTCGGTAATCGAAAGGTTCGTCACCCAACTTGCCATGATGCCGCTGTACCGAACGGTGTCGCTCGAGCCGTAGCTCGATCCACTGCCACCGATTGTATTGCGGGCAATCGTGATGCTGTCGCTTGGGAAACCGCTCGTCCCTATGACACGCACGCCATAGTAGGTGGCTGTCACTTGATTATCGCTGAGCACGATCGCACGGTTGCCGTAGCCGGCTGAGCCTACCGACGTCCCACCAATGAAGATGCCATGCGCACTCGAGTTGGCGTTACTCCCCGTTTTGATCGTGCAGAAGCGTACTGTGTCGTAAGCGCACCCCGGCAGTGCAGGATTGTACGCCGACTGCCCCATAAAGTGAATTGCAGCGATCGAGCCGCTGGTTGCATTGTTGACGATCGTGAGATTGTTGCCGCTCGATTCACCTGGACGGCGGCCATCAATGATGACTCGCTGCGTGCTATTGAAGCGGAGCAGGCCGCCAGAGGAATTGGTGCCACTGATTGTCGGGCTGGTGCCCGATGCTGGACGAATGGTGATTGTGTACGTACCAGCGCCGGCACCCTCTTCCGCAAAGGCATTGAGCGCAACCGTCCCTGTTTCACTTGTCAAATCTCCTGTGACGAGGACGGTGATGTTGCCCGTTACAACGCGACTGTTGATGTAGTCGAAGACACCACCAGTATTCGTCAGCGATGTAAACGACTCATTTGGCCCTACGGTGATCGTCCCACTGACACCTTGCGCAATGGTGTAGGAATAGAACGGTGTTGCAGGGAAGTTCGCATTCGTGAGCGCAACGCTTGTCGGCTGCGTCGTAAGGACTGCGCCGCCGACTGCAACATTTGGTGTCGAAGCCAAATCCTGCGCGACGAAGAAGTACTGGATGACATCCCCCACGCTGAGCGCGCTGGTCAGCAGCGAATAGTTGATAACGAACGTAAATGGCGAGCTGGTATTCGATGCTTCGACCCACTTCCAACCGTTATCGGTGCTGGTATTGCCGACGTATTGGTTGGCTTCGGTGGACTTTTTGTAGTAGAGCCGTGGACGAGTGCCGCTGGTGGTGTTGACACCACTTCCTCCGTCAATGATGATGATGTTCGGCACCGTGCGTGTGCTTGTGACGGTCCCGTTGGTGAGCGGAGTGAACGCAATCGCCGGTGGCACAATGTCGTTGACGGTGAAGTTCCCTGCGTCAGCGCCAATATCAATCGGCGAAAGCGACGAACGCGTTTGGCCATCGAAATCCTCGGTCACTGCAGGTCCAAAAAGTATCGGGCCACCACCGCCTTCGACAGGTGTGGAGCCACTTGTCGAAATGTGCAGGTCCCCCGTTGTTGCGCTGCCGTTGGGATTGACGAAGTTCGCATCGCCATAGCCGCTGGAGGCATCCATCCCAGAACCAGTACGCCATGCGGCAAGCGTTTGGTAGAGCGTGATGGTGGATGTGCCAATCCCACCGACAAAGCCGCCTGTGCCTGGTGTGTAGAAAAGGTTGTTATCGCACGCCAGCGTCGTCGTCGTACCAAGGACGATTGCGACGTGGTAGCCAGTTCCTGAGGACGTCGTGCGGTTGACTTGGACGATATTGTTCCGAATTTCATCGGTCGAGGTTGCAGCACGGAACAGCCCTAATGAATACAGCACAGTTCCTGCACCTGAGGCAACGCTCCCGCCGATGTAGATACTGTTGTGGTAAATACCGGTCGGCGCCGAATTGTTCTTGTACAAGCCATAGAAGCTCACACGACCAGTGACTGCATTGCCATTGGGATCGAGTCCCAGCCGAATCATGTTGTTGCGGATGTTGGTCGTTCCACCGAAGATGAGCATCCCCGTTCCGATCACTGCAACCGAGGTACTCGCTGGCGTTGCCGCCAAGGTCAGGGAGTGGACGTAGTTTTTCTCCACCAGTGCAATTCCACCGCTGGTGCTCGAGTTGACACCGATCCCGAGCACCCAGTGCGATGCGGACGCTGTCGCAGTGTTGAGACTGCGAAGGCTATGGACAACATTCCCCCGCACAATGTGACCGCTCAAACCGCTCAGTGGCTGCGTGGTCGAGTTGACGGCGATTCCGGTAATCGCCATCGAAGGGAACGAAGTGCTACTGTTGAGCGTGGTCGTTGTGAGGTTGTACACCGTATTGTTTTCGACGGTCACCACACCGGAATTGATGAGGATGCCGCGGATAAACTGCGTCCCGGAGCTTGTCGAGGTTCCGTTGTTATTCAGATTTGCAATGGTGTTCCCCGACACGATCGTTCGAACGTGGGCCGCACCCGCGCTGATACTGATGCCGGTAAGCTGTTGAGTGCCAGTAGCACTTGTTGCAGCATTGATGCTGTTACTTGTGGTAGTGCTGCCGATGACGTTGTTGGTTACGTACGACTCAGCACCGATCGTCGAGGCAAGGTTGATCCCGATGAAATTCCACCCTGACGCCGTGTTTTCAGCATTCATCGTGATTCCACCGACAGTGTTCCCGCTGATGGTAACCGAGAATCCTTGCGTCGAGGAAGGATACCCATAAATCCCGTTGAACGTCGGTGGCGTGCTCGTCGTTGTGCTCTGGAGCGTGATCGCGTTCGTTCCCGATGCGCTCCCGACCACGTTGTTTTGGATGATCAAATTCCCACCGAACGCGTAGATGCCGTTGCATGCTACCGTAGAAGTACTCGCGGTGCGGAAGTAGAGGTTCGTGATGACGTTCCCGATGATTCGCGTAGTATCGAACGTAGATGTCACCAGCGAGCAATAGATGCCGTACATCACTGGTGTGAGCGTCGTCGGGTTGATATTGTACTGCAACTGTGAACCACCGGCGTTCGGCTGGGTGCCGCCGATGTAGTTGCCCGAGATTGTGTGGCCCCCAGAGTATGTCGAGCCTACCAGGTAGATGTGATAGAACGTAACACTCGATGTGAATGTGCGGGCGGTTGTTTGGTAGAAGCTATTCCCCGTGATGATCCAGCGCGTGTACCCTGTCGAGCCGAAGATACCATAGTGCGTCGTGTTTGCAAAGTAGTTGTATATGTTGCAGTTGCTGATAGTGTTGCTGTCGCTCAGGACGGTGGTTGTTCCCACTGCATAGATGGCCCGTGCTGGTTGTGCTGTCGTCAAGGTATCACCGATGTTGCAGTTGTCGAAGGTGTTCTTTCGGTTGCCGACGGAGGCACCAGGGCTGCCGAAATGGATCGTGCCCGTTGTGGTCCCCGTCGTCGCACCGAGAATTCGGCAGTACTGGAACGTGTTGTTCGTCGCCCCGTTGTAGAGGCGGATCGTTCCTGCTGAGGCAGCGGTGTTGACGTTGGCAATCGTGAGCGCACGGGTTGTGCCCGTCCCGCCCGGCCGACCGTCGAACCTGACCCAACTCGCCCCGTTGAGATCGAGGATGGTGGTACTATTGCTGGCACCGATGACAACGCTCGACACACCCGAGGCAGGGCGGAACGTGACGGTGTTGGCGCTCGATGCACCGGGGATTGGCCCGTTGAAGACCAGCGGGAACGCTGGCTCGCTCGAACTCGAATAGCTGGATAAAATCTCGAAAACAACTGAACATGCAAGCCCCAACGAATAGACGCTATCAATTGCCGCTTTGATGTTCGGGTAGTTGGTGCTCGGGATCTGCCGCGTCCCGCAGAGCAAGGGCCCGGTCGTCGCTTGTGTTCCAGTCAGTGCAGCGCTCGCTTTTCCTTCTGACATGGCGTAAATACGCCAGTAGTACGTCGTACTCGGCGTCAGCCCCGTCACAGTGTAGGAGGTAGCATTTGGCGAGGTGAGTACCACGTTCGTGTAGTTTGTTCCGTCGGTGGAGCGTTGGATCAAGAACCCGATTTCGTTGTTGCTATTATCCTGCCAGTTGAGCGTCATCTGGCCAGGGAGCACGTTGGTGAAGGTAAGATTCGTTGGGGCAGTAAGCGTCACTTGCGGGGGTGTGAACGTCAACACAGTATTCGATGGTGGAATAGTCGAGATTGTTGTTGTTTCTGTCGTTGAGCTGACTGCGTTGAATGATGTGTTCACCGAGAGGAAATTGCCACTCCCGGTGCCAGTTGCGGTGATCCCGATTGATGCACTCCCGACGTCACCGTTCGAATTGTCCTCGTACCGATAGCGAAACTCGATAACTCCAGTGCTTTCGTACAGCTTTATCTGGAAGGAAAACAAATCGCCAGACCCACTAAGAAATTCCACACTGTACCACTCTGCAGTAAAAACACGATTGGGGGCGTTGCCATCGGTGCGGTAGGAAAAATATCCCACACCGCTTGTCATGTAGAGATCATCCCAGAATGCAGTGAGAATCGGCCGTGGTGTCTGAGAGGTAAGATTGTTGTTCCATTGATTTGATGCTGACGAACCAAGGCAAAGTACACCATTTGTGCTTGCGGAAACTTGGTTGTAGAACTGGCCCATGTAAACAAAGTCGAACCCAATGGGAATCATACCCGTGACAGCGTCATCACCAGTCAGGGTGGTTGTAGTTGTTCCCGTTTGCCCGTAAATCTGGCTGAAGGTTGCCGTTGAGGTGGAGAACGCGTAGTTCGTAATGTTCTGCCCGTAGAGGGACGGGGCAAGGAGTGCTGCACTGACCAGTGCGCAGCAAAGAACAAGCAAGCGTTTCATGGTACACTCCGACAAAAAGTGAAACAATGATCAAGACCGATTGCATCGCTAGTGACCTACCGCTCCCGCACCATCCAGGGGGCGAAAGCGTGTCGGGTGTTCCTCCTCCGCCACAAATCTACAGCGACCGAGCCACATTTGCAAGAGAAATCTACAATGCTCGATTTCGGCTATACGTCAATGGAGAAGTCGTACACATTCTGCAACAGCGCGTGAGCACTCGCAACCCACAACTTCCGCGAAATGATTCGTCCGCCGGGCGGATTCTCCGCTCGATTTTGGTGTGGATGGGCATCTTCCTTTCAATCGTCGTCATGTACGTCCTGCTTCATAGCGGGCAGCGTCCCGAATGGAACGTCCGCTACACCGACTACCTGAGTTTCCTCGACGAAAACCTCATCGCATCGGCAACGATCACCAAGAGCAACCTCAACGACTACGAATTTCATGGTGAGCTCAAGCAGCCCGTCTCGATGATGGTCGAAGGGCGGATGCGGCAGGTCAAGTACTTCGTCACACGGCTGGGCACCATTGATAGCCGCACCGAAGAACTCTGGCGCTCCAAAGGCATCACCTGGACGTATGAGCAGAGCGATTCCTCCTGGCTGGGGACGGTGCTGACTGTCCTGATGTGGGTCGGGCTGTTTGCCATCTTCCTGCTGATGATGCGGCGCATGCAAGCAGGCAACTCTACCCGCACAATTTTCAGCTTCGGCAAGGCCCGAACACGAACGCTCAACGAAATGACCAAGCGCGTCACGTTCATGGATGTCGCTGGCGCCGAAGAAGCGAAGTTCGAACTCCAAGAGATCGTCGAGTTCTTACGCGAGCCGCAGAAGTTCCAACGCTTGGGCGGGAAAATTCCCAAAGGTGTTCTGCTGTTGGGTCCGCCGGGCACGGGCAAGACGCTCTTAGCACGTGCGGTTGCAGGAGAGGCAAACGTACCGTTTTTTTCGATCTCGGGCGCTGACTTTGTCGAAATGTTTGTCGGGGTTGGGGCAAGTCGCGTGCGTGATCTTTTCGACCAAGCAAAGCGGAATGCTCCCTGCATTGTGTTCATTGACGAAATTGACGCTGTCGGGCGCCAACGGGGCGCTGGCTTGGGCGGTGGGCATGACGAGCGCGAGCAAACGCTCAACGCGCTGCTGGTCGAGATGGATGGCTTCGAGCAAAACAGCGGGGTTATCGTCATCGCAGCCACCAATCGCGCTGATATCCTCGACCCAGCACTGCTGCGCCCCGGTCGCTTCGATCGGCACATCGTCGTTGATCGTCCGGACGTGCGCGGCCGCGAAGGGATCCTCAAAGTGCATACGCGGAACATCCCGCTGGCACCGGACGTGGATTTGAGCGTCATCGCGCGCTCGACACCAGGCGCTTCGGGCGCTGATCTGGCGAACATCGTCAACGAGGCAGCGCTCTTTGCAGCACGCCGGGGGAGTGACGTCGTAGCGATGGAGGATTTCGAAAAGGCAAAAGATAAAGTCTTCATGGGCATTGAGCGGCGAAGCCTGGTGCTCAGCGAGCGGGAAAAGCGCACGACTGCCTACCACGAAATGGGCCATGCGCTGCTTGGCAAGTTGCTTCCCAACGCTGATCCTGTTCACAAGGTGACGATTATCCCCCGCGGGCCTGCGCTCGGTGTGACCTCGTACCTCCCCACCGAGGATCGCTACACCCTTTCGAAAGATTACCTCGAAACGCAAATCATCTGCTTGCTCGGTGGACGCGTTGCGGAGAAAATCGTCTTCAACCAATACACCACCGGCGCTGCAAACGACCTCGAACGCGCCACAATGCTCGCTCGACGAATGGTCACCGAATGGGGCATGAGCGATCGCATCGGGCCGGTCAACTACAACTCCCCGAGTCACGAGGTTTTCTTAGGGCGGGATTTCGGCCATGTGCGCCCCTACAGCGAGCAGACTGCACAGCTGATTGATGCAGAGGTAACACGCATTGTCCGCGAACTGGAACATCGTGCCGAAGAGCTGCTGCGCCAGAACGAAGCGCTCATGCACGAACTGGTCAAGCACCTGCTCGAAAAGGAAACGCTCGATGGCGCAGAGCTCGACCGTCTCATTGCAGAGTTCAACGAGCGCACAAGCCAGAGCGACCGCCACGAGCCAACAGCATCACCAGCCGCAGACGGAGACGCGCCCGACACGGTCGCTGCATCATAGCGAGAGAAATGGCACTACTGGCTGGCCCGAAAAAATCAGCTTCGGAGCTTGCGTTCAAGCTGCGAGACTGCCTGCGCGATAGCGGTATCAGTCGCCACGTAATTTTCGACCATCTGGATGGAGTGGAGCACGGTCGTATGGTCGCGTCCGCCGAAGTGCAGCCCAATGGATTTGAGCGAGAGCGAGGTTAGCTGCTTTGCCAAGTACATCGCGATCTGGCGTGGGAGCACCACTTCGTGCTTGCGTGTCTTTCCCTCCAGCAGTTCGACAGCAATCCCGAAGTATGCTGCCACTGCGCTTTTGATGTCATCCATCGTCACCGCCAGCGAATCAATCGGTCCGAGCAGTCCGCGCAGAACTTGCTTGGCAAGTTCAACCGTCGGCGTGCATCCATCGAGCGAGACTTTTGCGATGAGGCTGATAAGGCACCCTTCCAACTCTCGCACGCTCGTGGTAACATGGCGTGCGATGTACTCGAGCACATCGCGCGGAATCTCGACGCCTTCGTCTTGGCTTTTCCGCTGGAGAATTGCCAATCGCATTTCGTAATCGGGCGGTTGAATGTCGGCAGTCAGGCCCCACTGGAAACGCGAAATCAAGCGCTCGTCCACATCGCGGAGTTCCTTCGGCGGACGGTCGCTGGTCAGGACAATTTGCTTTCCGAGCTGGTGGAGTGCATTGAACGTGTGGAAGAAATTGTCCTGCGTTTTTTCCTTGCCCTCGAAAAACTGGATGTCGTCCACGATGAGCACATCCACGCTGCGGTAGAAGGCGGTGAACTCGTTGGTCTTGTTGTTCTGGATAGCGTTGATGTACTCCATCGTAAAGCGTTCGCTCGTG